>VFHG01000220.1 GCA_009392075.1 SAR202 cluster bacterium | reverse complement strand
GGACCGGGGCTACAGCCGTGAGGGCGTGGAGAAGGAATACGCGGTCCACGACACGCACATGGCGCTGGTTGAAGCCCGCCGCAAGGACATCATTCCGTTCTGCCTCACCGTGGACAAGGCGGGTCATGATTACCTGAAGAGCATGTGCGGGGACATGGGCTACGAGGTCCTGACCGACATCTGGTCCCTGCCGGAACGGCTGCCGATGCTGTACCGGCAACTCACTGCCATAAGGTAAATAGCCACCCGAAAACCCACTAAAAAGGGCCGTCTCGATTAAATCGGGACGGCCCTTTTTTGGCGCTAGATCTTCGCCGACCACCGTCAATCCGGAGGCTCTAACCGGTTTCTTCTACCAACCGGCGCAGTTCGATCAGCGCTTGGTTTGGGACCCGGCGCTTGATGGTCACCCGTCTGGGGGGCAGGCGCATCTCCATTTCGCGGATCTTTGCGCCGTTGGAGACGCAGATATAGGCGAGTCCCAAGGGCTTGCCTTCGAATTCCCCAGGCCCCGGCACTCCGGTAACAGCGATTCCCACGTCGGCGTTGAAGTTGCGGCGCACAGTCTCGGCCATTGCGTTGGCCGTCTCTTGGCTCACCACACCGTGCTTCTCCATCACCTCGCCAGGTACGCCGCATAACCTTAACGCTGCGCCGTCATAGGCCACGTTGCCGCCCTTGAAGTAGCTAATGCTGTTGGGGTTGTCGGTGATGCTGTTGGCTAGGGCGCCGCCGGTGCACATCTCCATGACCGCTACGCTGAGGCCTTTTCCCATTAAGGACTTCCCGGCAGACTGCTCTGGGGTATCGTCATCATAGCCCCAAACGTACTCGCCCAACCGTTCGTGTATGGCCTTTTCAACAGGCGCAATCATGGCATGGGCCGTTGCCGTATCCTTGGCCCGCGCTATGACACGCAGATGGATGCCGTCGGCTTTGGAGTAGATGCCCAGATAGGGGTTTTCGACACCGAAAAACTCAGAGACTATCTCATCAACGGCGCCTTCTGACATCCCCATGGTCTTGATGTTGCGGGTGATGGTCACTTCGTCTTCGATCAACCCGGCCAGTTGGGGCTCCACCTGTTCTTCCCACATGGATTGGTTTTCGCCGGGAGGGCCGGGCATGCAGATGATTATCTTGCCGTCCCGCTCCGCCCACCAACCGGGCGCGGTGCCGTTGCGGTTGGGCACGAACCGGGCCGAGGGGATCAGGTTGGCCTGTTTGATGTTGTGTTGAGGCATGAGGCCGCCGCGGGCGGCGAAGTAACGTTCCAGGTCTTCAACCACTTCTTGTTGAATGATGGGAGTCTCGCCGAAGGCCGCGGCTATGGCTTCCCTGGTTAGGTCGTCCTGGGTGGGGCCAAGTCCGCCGGTTGTGAAGATGATGTCGGAGCGTTCCATCCCTTGCTTGAAGGCTTCCGTGAGCCTAGGAAGGTCATCGCCGATGATCGATACCCATTGGAGCTCTATGCCTAGCGCCGGTAACCGGCTGGCGATCCAAGAGGAGTTGGTGTCGGTCAGTTCCCCCATCAGCAACTCAGTGCCGATGCCCATGATTTCTGCCTTCATTTTTCTCCAGTTTATCAGCCGCCGGGTCTAGGGATTTCCGCTTATTCCGCTAGTACCGGGTCGGTGGCTAGGGCGATGATTGGATCGATGCGGGACGCCAAAACCCCGTAGAGGTTAGTGTCCTCGCTGACCAAGCTGCCCGCTATCACGTCTACGTAGCGGAATTGCCCGTCCGGAGTTAGATCGCCGATGTGGAACTCGATCGCTTGCAGCCCGCCTAGGCGTGGAATTACCACTACAGTATCGGGCTCATCGAATCCGTATTTGGCTGGGTCGTCAATATTGTGGGCGAATATCTGATCCATCCTGGGGCTGAGTAAGTCCAGGAGGGCTTCGGCCCATACGCCTTGGTCCACCAACTGGGGAGTTTCGCCATCCAAGAACCACCTTCCTGTCCCGTCTTCAATGACATACCTGGTCGTCTCTTCCCCTCGGAAGAACTGAACCAGCAACACGTCCCGAGGGTCGATCCTGTACAGGCGGCCCACAGGCGGGTCGAAGGCCAGGCGGTTCACAATTTGAGCCCACTCGATCGGGACGGTAAATAGGGCCTCTTCGCCAACGAGACGGGCGTATTGGTTCTTATTGTCCGGGGTGGGGAGGCCTAAGTGAAACTCGATGGTGTTTCCATACCGGTCAAAGACCGTCACGGCAGTCTCGGGAGGCTCCAGCCCGAACTCCCCTGGGTTTTCGATGGTATCCGAAAGCGGCCGCGTCACCCTGGGGCCGCTGAGGAGTAGTGGAGTGCCTCCCCAACGCTGTTGGAACACCGGGATATCCGGATCGCCATCGGAACCGCCGGAGATGTACCAATCGAAGCTGGCGGGGCTCCGGAAATATGCGATCTCTTCGCCCTGGTACACCATTTCAACCGCAACGATGTCTCCCTCGTCGATTCGGTACAGCCAAGGCCTGGACTCCTTGGATTCGTAGGAGTCGGTGAACCTGAGGACCAGGAAGGTTCCTCCGAAGATCAGGAGGACCACCACTAATAGGATTGAGAGTCGAAGATTCATAGGTTGGACCTGTGGAAAGAGTTAGCCTGGTTGCTCAATATACGCGATTCATAACGGGATAGATGGGTTCTTTGCTGGGAATTATCGGCGTACCCACCAAACAAAAGCGGCCATCAGTCCCATGAGACCTGGCAAGAACAGCCAGGACGAGAACCTGACGAAATCGTATTCGTTGGCATCCAAGTTAAATTCCCTGAATGCGAAGGCCTTGGGCCGGATGGACACCAAGGAGAAGTCCCCGACCAGGAAGTTTGCTGAGTTTAGGAACAGGTCGGACCCGCCGCCCTGATTATAGGAGCTGTTGGTCAGGAAGTCGGAATCGCCGAAAACGATAATGTCGGAAATTTCCGACGGGTCCGGCTGAGAGGAAGGCGCTTGGTCCCCGACCTGTCCGATGGACTGCACCCGGACCACGGGAACGAAAGGACCGGATTGGTCGGAACCCTCGCCTCCGCCGGTGATGGGATCGGTACGGTCGGGCTCTTCGATCAGGTAGCTGTTGGCGGTGGTGGCCGCCAGAGGGATACCGGAGCGCAGTTCGTCTTGCAGCAGTCCGATGGCGGTCGCCCCAGGCATGAACACGTCTTGCAGCCGCTCGCCTTTGGGCAGCGTTATCTCCAGGGGCGCTTCGGGGTTGAAACTCCGCAGACTCAACGTCTGGGGGAGGCCTGGTACCGAACTAGCCAAGTCTCTGATGTAACCGGTGGATAGCAATAAGCCCCAATCGGCTAAGAAGTTCCTGAACGATACCGGCGAGTCTGGCTCTGCCAGGAATATCATTCGCCCGTGTTCCCTTCTTTGGGTGCCATCGGGCCGTACGCCCTCAAGGAATTGGTCAAGGGCAATCTCATGGGCTTCTGGCAGGCTTGAAGTCGGGCTGGCAATCACCAACAAGGCGGCGTCCAAGGGGACTTCCAAATCGACTTCAGTTGAACCCCATTCCAGCACGTCTACCCGGTAGTTGTCGCCTTCCAGGCCAGAGCGAACAGCCAGGTAGCCATCGGATGCGGAGCCATCTATGTTCCGTTCTCCGTGTCCCGCAAGGAAGTAGATCAATTTCTTTTCGCTGCCCGTGGCAACCAGAGTGCTGGTGACCAGGTCTTGTTCCAGTTGGGTGTAGCTGGCGTCGGTTGGCTGCAGCACGTCGAACTGCCCGCTGTCCATCCCTTCAATCACCACGATCTCAGTAACGAAGCTGGTCGGCCTGGCGCCGAAGAATGCGCTGACGATCTCCGGTTTCAAGTCTGGGTCGACGACGCGGTAGGTAAATTTGCTGGTCCTGGAATCGAATTCCTCAAGAGTGTTCAGCACCTTGGTGCGCCGCAAGGCCAGTTCGGGCGAGTCGGTATCCTCTTCACCCTTGTAAAAAGCGGTGGCCCGTACGTCTTCACTCAGGTTACTGAGCACGTCTTTAGTGCGGTTGCCCAGGCTGAACTGGTTGGTGGCGGTTACGTCCATCCGGCTGTTGTTCTCAAAGGACAGAATGTTGGCGACGACGATTATCCCTGTGAAGGCGCCCAACAGGATCAACGTGTTGGCCCCGTAGCGGCCGGTTCGGCTGACGAATGCGGTTAACACGTTGCTGAATAGCACCGCTCCAACGACCGCAAGCAAAACGCCGCCGATGGCGATGTCGATGAAGCCGTAGAGGCGCATTGAACTGATGAAAGCCACGACGACGATACCGGTGACCAGGCCGATTATTCCGGCAAAAATCAAAGGGCCGCTGTAAATCACCACTTGGTCTAAGGCTGGCTCGAAGAAATTGATCAGCGGCTGGGAAAGGACTTCGTCCGAGTTTTGGTCACGCGAACGTCGCCCGGCGCCCTCATCTGGAGTGGCCTCAGAGGAGGGGCGATCTGAGCGCCGCCGCCGGCGCCAATCCCTTGGGCGTTGGTTGTCGGGTTCTTGGCTCGCTTCTTCGCCTGCGTCAGGGTTGGATGGACTGGTCATTCTAGCGCCACCTACGGGATTCTAGAGTGCGGATTGACAGGAACAAGAAGAAAGCGATGACGCTCAAGAAGTACACGATGTTGGTGGTGTCGATGACGCCCCGCGAGAAGTCATCGAAGTGGCCTCGTACGCCCATCTCTCCAATGATCTCGCCAGCAAGGCCGCTTATGGAGCCGAAAGCCCGGTCAGCGAAGAACATGGCCAGCAGGATGCCCATGGCCACCACTGCGGACACGATCTGGTTATTGGACATGGTTGACGTGAGTAATCCGACCGCCAAAGCCGCCGAGCCGTAGAGGATGAACCCAAGGTATCCGGCGTAGATTGGGCCAGGGTCGGGACTGGCGTAAACGAAGAGCAATACCGCGTAGAAGAAAGATAGCGCCACCAACACTAAGAAGAAGGTCAGGCTGGCAATGTACTTGCCCGCTATGATCTCCCAATCGCGGACCGGTGAGGTCAACAACAGCTCAATGGTGCCCAGCTTGCTCTCTTCGGCCAGCAGACGCATGGTGAGCGCCGGTGCCAACAGAATGAATATGACTATGGCACCGTCGAAGAAGGGAACTAACGTGGCTTCGGGAAATGGATCGCCCAGGTCCTGGGTGAAGAAGAACCCGGTCAATGCCAGAAAGATCAGGCCAACGATGTAAGCTGTGGGGCTGCTGAAATAGATCTGAATCTCTTTCCAGGCTACAGCCTGGGCCGTCCGCATACCTACAACTCCTCATGGGTCGTGAGGCTGAGGAATATGTCTTCCAGGCTCATTCCGATCATCTGCAGACCCCTGAGACTCCAGCCGTTGGTGATGACTGCCTGGGAGATAGCGTCCCGCAGGTCTTTCCCAGCCTGGGCCTGTATGGTGTAGGTGTGACGACCGTCATTATTGACGTGGGTGACGTCGTCCACGCCTCGGATGCCTTTCAGCACCGGCAACACCTCCGCAGCCGGCCCGCCGACCTCCACCTCAAGACGTTCGACGCCTTGGAGGTCTTCGGCCAGGTTTTTCGGGGTGTCTTCAGCCACGATGCGGCCTTCGTTGATGATCAAAACCCGGTCGCAGAGCATGCTAACTTCGGGAAGGATATGGCTGCTCAGGACCACTGTCTGGTCGTTGCCCAATTCTTTGATCAGCCGCCGGGTTTCCACCACCTGGATCGGGTCGATGCCGATGGTGGGTTCGTCCAGCACTAGCACTTGGGGTTCGTGCAGGATAGCTTGGGCGATACCCACGCGCTGCCGGAATCCCTTGGAGAGCTTTCCTATTTGTGTCTTGCGGTAATCGCCCAGCCGGCACACGTCTACAACGTCGCTCAGGCGCGATTTGATGGACTTGGGAGGCATGCCCCTCAAGGTGCCCATGTACCTTAGGTAGCCGTTGACCGACATATCGGTGTACAACGGCACAGTCTCCGGGAGATAACCCACCCGGCGTCGGGCTTCCAATGACTGCTCCACCACGTCGTAGCCGTCTAGCGTCACGGTGCCGTGGGTCGGAGGCATAAAGCCCGTGATGATGCGCATGGTTGTAGTCTTTCCTGCGCCATTGGGGCCAAGGAAACCAAGAATCTCGCCCTTTCTAACGCCGAAATTGACGTCTTGTATCGCCGGATATGGTCCGTAGTAGTGGGTCAGGCCCTCGGCCTGAATCATCATTTCGGGCTGCAAACTATTTCACGTCTATGAGCCCGCCTGAGCGGGCCGGTTTTTGCCTGTTTGTGCTTGACCACAAGTGATGATATTCTATACAACTGAATTTGCCAAGGAGCGCGAATTCGTTTTAGGCTATCCATTGCGTAATTACCCGGAGGTTGGATGCACCTGGTTATCGACGGTTACGGCGGAAATATCGACAAGATGTGGGACGAGGACTTGGTCCGCAACTTCTTGTACGATTATCCAGAATCCTTGGACATGACCCGCATAACCGAGCCCAACGTGCTGAGGTATGAAGCTCCCAAGAGCGAAGACTCAGGGGTGTCTGGATTCGTGATTATCGCCGAAAGCCATATCAGCATCCATACCTTTCCCCGCAAAGATTACATCAACATCGACATATTCTCCTGCCAGCCCTTCAACCACGAGCTGGCATTGGAAGACGTCAAGGAATTGTTCGGCCTGACCGAGGTCAAGACCTGGCTGCTGGACCGTGGCCTTGAATGGCTGGACGAACGCCAGGGGTTCGCCGAGTCGCAACAACAACGCGCTGTTCTCGAAGCCGGGGGACCGGGCCAGTATTTTGACTGAGACCGGGCCTGAATCCCGACCGGAGCCCGCCTCTTTTCTGATACCGCACAACTTCCTCGCCCTCCCCCAAGAACAATCCTCCCTCAACGCCGCCCAGGTGGCCCTCATCCCCGTCCCATACGACAGCACAACCTCTTTTCGGAGCGGCTCCCGCGACGGGCCAGAGGCAATGATCGTGGCGTCCTACGGCCTTGAAGATTACGATTTTGAGCTTGAACTGGATGTCTCCGAGATCGGTATCCACACCACCGGCGCCGTGGAACCCCACATGGCCGGCCCCGGCCCCATGACTGAACGGATCAAGGATGTTGTGGCCAGCTATCTGAAGGAAGGAAAAACCGTCGGACTGCTGGGTGGTGAGCATTCGATTACCATCGGCTCGGTCCAGGCCCATATGGAAGCCTATCCGTCCCTTTCAGTGTTGTATCTGGACGCCCATGCCGACCTGCGGGACGAGTATATGGGGACGCCATTTGGCCACGCGTCCGCCGCCCGGCGGGCCTATGAGCGCTGCCCGGTAACCTTGGCTGGAATTCGCAGCCTATGCCCAGAAGAGCACGATTTCATCCGGAAGAATGATATTCCGGTGTGGTATTGGGACCCAAATAGTTCACCCGATAGTGTTTTGGATACCCTGAGTGACACCGTGTATGTGAGCGTGGATCTAGACGTTTTGGACCCGGCGCTGATGCCCGCCGTGGGCACCCCGGAGCCGGGGGGGATGACCTGGCATCAATTGATGTCATTGCTGAGCAAAGTCGTCGAGTCCCGGCGCATCGTGGGCTTCGACGTCTGCGAACTTGCCCCGGCAGACGGGCCGCCTGCCTGTTCCTACACCGCCGCCAAACTGGTCTACAAGCTGGTTGCCTTGGCCTGCGGTAAAAGAAACGGCATGCCCTAAGTACTTCCCATGCACTGGCTGTGGGCGAGTCGGCTATAGCGGCCTTACAGGTCGATGTGAGATGCTGGCTCCGAGTTACTAAAAAAAATCGGACCGCCGGGCTATAGCGGGTAATTGATAGATGGGCGCAACACTGCGGATAGGCCGGATCCTAGGTATCCCGATCGAGATCAACATCAGTTGGATTCTTGTATTCCTGCTGCTCACCTATCTCCTTGCCGGACAGTTCGACGACTCCAGGCTGCGCTGGCCGGTGGCCCAACGGTGGACCGTCGCATCTATCACCGTGGTCTTGTTCTTTCTCTCGGTACTGGCCCATGAACTCAGCCACAGTGTGATGGCGCTAAGTAAAGGTATCCCGGTCCGCGGTATCACTCTCTTCATCTTCGGCGGAGTCTCACGCCTGGACCGGGAGCCGAATCGTCCAATAATCGAGTTCGTAGTAACCCTCGTCGGCCCGTTGATGAGCATCGCCCTTGCGGTGATTCTAGGCGGGGTCTGGTACCTGCTGGGTAGAGGAAATTCTTCCCTCGAGGTGGTTTTGGTGCTTCTGGCATGGACCAACCTGAGCCTGGGCGTGTTCAACCTGGTGCCGGGCTATCCTTTGGATGGAGGCCGTCTGCTGCGGGCCGGGATATGGGGCATCACCGGAGACCACCGCCGGGCGACGCGGATCGCTGCGGGCATAGGCCAGGCCGTAGGAGTAGCGATGGTCCTGGGCGGATTGCTGCTGGCGGTCTTCCTAGAGCCGGTGGATGGCATTTGGCTTGGGCTCGTGGGTATGTTCTTGTTCTCGATGGCGAGGCGGAGTTTTCCCGAGTAGGAACCCGTGACCGCAGGCGGCATGGTTTCTCTATCCTCAAGCTGAGCAAGGCTGGCTATGCTAAAATGGCTTCACCAGCGAATCGCGGCCTTTGTGGCCGATGCAGATACGGATAAAGATGACGGTTGAAGGCACAGTTTACCTAGACCATGCAGGCACGACGCCCTTGGACGCCAAGGTCCTTGAGGCGATGATTCCATACTTCAGTCAACACTTTGGCAACCCATCCAGTCCTGAC
>VFHG01000219.1 GCA_009392075.1 SAR202 cluster bacterium | reverse complement strand
AAAGGTTGCACATCTGACCCTTCCCAATGACTAGTTCAGGCCAATTTGGAACTTTTGAAGGGCCACTCGCATCTTAGATATTGACGAACTAAACACGCCTCGCCAGTGGATTACGGAGCTCCAAAACAGCATCCGTTGCGTAAGAAACAACATAGGGGCCAAACACGGCAGCTAGACCACCTGTTGCCAGAATTGTTAACGAAATATGACAGATTAAAATAAATGTACTATGTAACTCGTCCACTGCAACACCTTAATACGTTATTCATACAAAACTCATTGACGAAATCGACCATGCAGTGATATAATATTCCCATCAACCTGAGGCTAAGTAACCATGGCACAACAAACCACAATCGCACCTACACCTGAATTAGAGAACACTGAAGCTGCTGTCGAAGTTTGTCGTCACCACTGGGTGATTCAGCCCGCCGACGGCCCGGTAAGTAATGGCTCGTGCCAGATTTGCGGGGAAAATCGCGAGTTTAAAAACTACGTTGAATCCGCCACCTGGGGCGACAGCCGTATAGCCAGCAAGAACGCCTCCTCCACTGTCGAATCGACCTCTGATGACGGGGACGACCGGAGCACGGATGTGGAACGTAAGTCTGCGGACGTAGAGTTCGAAACCGAGGTTTAACCTCGATTCAGAAGAGCCTTAGCATCGCGCTGACATAAGCTCTAGACCTTGATCGGCCGGTCAGATTTCACCGAGTTTCGGTGGCAAAATGACCAGCCGATTGCTATTTCCCCAAAATCCGTACTTGGACTGCTGCGGGTTCTTGTCCGGTTACGGCCATAGACAACCCGCAAATAATTAGGGTTTTCTTTAGGCCTTCGGACAGAACAAGGTTTATAATAGCCACTGCCAGGGAGCTGGGGATTCTGATCGAGCGGCCCCGACTTGGCTTGATGCGGACTGCACGTCCGCGTTTTTGTGGGGAGGAAGACGGGACCAGTGTTCACGCACCTGCACGTTCACACCGAGTACAGCATGTTGGACGGCATCAGCCGTATTCCTAACTTGGTCGCCCGTACCAAAGAGCTGGGAATGGAATCTCTGGCGATCACCGACCACGGCACCTTCTACGGGGTGGTCGACTTCTACTCGGCGTGCAAAGAAGCTGGCATCAAGCCCATCATCGGCTGCGAAGTCTACGTAGCCCACAACAGCCGCTTCGACAAAGACCCTTCCGAACGCAGCCCCAATCATCTAGTCCTTTTGGCCCGCGACAACACCGGCTACCGCAACTTGATGCAGCTCGTCACCAAGGCCCATGTGGATGGATTCCACTACCGCCCCCGAATCGATAAGGGGATTCTTGAAGAATTCGGCCAAGGCCTGGCAGTCCTATCCGCCTGTCCATCCGCCGAAGTCCCGCGCCTCCTAGCCGACGGTAACGATGAGGCCGCAGCCAAAGCTGCTGGATGGTACAAAGAGCGGTTCGGCGACGGCTATTTCTTGGAGATTCAGCGACACGAGCATGTTCCCCAACTGCCCAAGATCAATGAGGGCTTGATCAATTTAGGACAAAAGCTGGATATCCCGCTGATCGTCACCAATGACGCCCATTACGTCAATAAAGTGGAATCTCCGCTTCAAGATATCTATATCTGCATCCAGACCAGCACCACCGTAAATGATGAGAAACGTCTCCGGATGGAGGATGATTCCTATTACATAAAGAGTCCTGGTGAGATGGCCCAGCTTTTTCCAGATTTCATGCCCGCATTGGAGACCACCCAACTGGTGTCTGATATGTGTAACGTGGAGCTGGATTTTGGCCAGACTCACCTGCCCAAGTACCCGACGCCCGACGCCATGGACGCCGACGAATACTTGGCCAAGCTATGCGAAGAGGGCTTCCGCCGTCGCTATCCCCACCCGACGGCAGAGGCCGAGGAACGGCTGCGGTACGAGTTGGACGTCATCCGGCATACCAGTTTTGCCAATTACTTCCTGGTGGTCTGGGACATCATAGATTTCGTTCGGCGCAACGAGATCCTTTACGGCGTCCGGGGCAGCGCCGCCGCCAGCGTGGCCCTGTACTGTCTGGGGATCACCGATGTAGATCCCTTGGAATACCGTCTGGTCTTCGAGCGCTTCCTCAACATGGAACGCAAAGAGATGCCCGACATTGACTTGGACTTCCAAGACGACCGCCGAGATGAAGTCCTCCACTACGTCATTGAGCGTTACGGTAACGACCGCGTGGCCCAGATCATCACATTCGGGACCCTGGGCGCTAAGGCGGCCCTCCGTGACGTTGGCCGGGCCCTGGGCATGGGCTACGGGGACGTGGACCGCATCGCAAAGATGGTCCCGTTGAAGGCCCGCACTCTAGAAGACGCCCTGCGGGTTAGCCCAGAGCTAAAAATGGCCTATGAGCAAGAACCCGCCGTCACAAAACTTGTGAATGACGCACAGGGGCTGGAAGGCATTGTCCATCATGTAAGCACCCACGCCGCCGGTGTCTTGATCGCAGATGAACCTCTCACCGAAACCGTGCCACTGCAACGGCCGGCCAAGGGCGATGAGAACAGCCCGGTTTTGATGACACAGTTCTCCATGGAGCCTGTCGCTCACCTGGGCCTTTTGAAGATGGATTTTCTCGGCCTGACCAACCTGACCATCCTCGACAGGGCCGTTAACTTGGTGCGGGAATACCAGGGCGTGGAGATCGACCTGCAGACACTGCCTCTCGATGACGAGAGCACATTTGAATTGCTTTCATCGGGCAACACCAATGACCTGTTCCAGCTTGAAAGC
>VFHG01000218.1 GCA_009392075.1 SAR202 cluster bacterium | reverse complement strand
GGCAGTCTTGATCGAAATAGACGCAGAACCTTTCCCAGTCCAGGGACCCGTCAGCCGTCTCCGTGACGAAGGGGTAGGTTACTACCGTCTCCCAGATGGACTCGACTCCGGCCCGAAGTTCATCGCTTAAACCCAATGCAATAGCGTCCTCGATACCGGCGGCGCCGGAAGATTAGGCGTCGTGGTTATTCGTCGCCTGGCCCCTCGTCTGGGGTGAAGTCCGGGGTGAGGTTGACCGATTCTGCCTGATCGGATGGGTCCGGTGTTTGCAAGTCACCCATGAACCCGATGGGTATCGCCGGTAACGTCTCCAGATGGAGTCCGGTGCGCATCCCCAGTTCCAGCGACAACCTGGCCACGGCGTCATTGTCGTCGGCTTCGACCATCATGACGAAGTCGTAACGGCCCAGAACGGCGTATTGGCCCAGGATCTCCGCGCCTGGAAGTATCAAGTCCCTGGTGCGGGCTACGATCAGGTTCGGGTCGCTGTGCAGCATTCGCTGGCCGTCGTGGGTCAGAGATCCCAAAAGAAAGTAGAGCGACATATAGATTTAACCCCCATTAAACACGTCTGGGGTCCAGGCTGACGAGTTCCATGAAAGTATATCACCGGGCTGAGTTCGCATCGGAGTTAGTTTCCGCCCTGGAGGACCCGTACTGATCTCGGGTTGAAGGCGAGTGTTACAGACTGACCGGACTGTGTCGGACCGGAGGCCGCATCCGCCACGGCGTGGCAATAGAGTTCGCCTTTCCCGACCTGGACCCTCACCTCGTACCGGTCGCCTCGAAACACCCGCTCGATTACCACTCCCTGCAATAAGTTTCCATCCGGCGTCTTATCCGCAGGGATGCCCGACATTGAGATCCCGCTCTCATCCACCAGAAGGGTTATCTCAGACCCCTTTTCGGTTCCCGAACCCGGCGGTTTCGGCGCCGTTATCAAACCAACCGAACATTCAATCTTGAGGGCCTCTCCGTCGTCGATGACCACGCCGGGAAGGACATTCTTGAACCCCAGTGTACGGGCGACGAATCCGTCAGCGGGATTGGCTACCGCCTCTTCGGGGGTGCCGGTCTGTATGATACGGCCGTGGTTCATAAAGATAAGTCTGTCGGCCATCGTGAAAGCTTCGTCCCGGTCGTGGGTGACGTAGATAGAGGTTACCCCCACCTCTTTCAGAATCCGGCGGACCTGATTCTGCAACGACTCCCGGAGCGCCCGGTCTAGCGAGCCCAGCGGCTCGTCAAGCATCAACAGCCTCGGCGCCGGCGCCAGGGACCGGGCCAGCGCCACCCGCTGCCGCTCACCGCCTGAAAGTTCATGCACCTTCCGGCTGGCCAGGCCGCCCAATTCCACCAGGTCCAGCAACTCCTGGACCCTGGCCTGAACCTGGGCTGAGGGGAGTTTTTGCATGCGAAGTCCAAACGCCACGTTGCCGAAGACATCCATATGGGGAAAGAGGGCCAGGTCTTGGAACATCAGCCCGAAACCCCGCTGCTGGGGGGCCAGACCATTCATGGTCCGGTCGTCGAATTCGATTGTCCCGGCGTCTGGGTCTTCCAGTCCGGCCAACATCCGCAGCATCGTGGTCTTGCCGCAACCGCTGGGGCCCAGCAGGCACAGCAGCTCACCAGGCTCGGCGGAGAACGAAACACCGTCAACGGCGGATACTCCGCTGAATGATTTGTAGAGACCCGAGACCGATAGAAGAGCCATCAGAAGCCACCCACGCCCTTATACCGGAAGCGTTCGATGGCGATGAAGCCTACGGCCACCACGGCCATCAACAGCACGCTCATGCCCAAGGCCATGCCCAGGTTGGATGCGCCGGGTAGGCCTAGGAACCGGAAGATCGCCACTGGCATGGTGGTGAACTCGGCCCGAACCAGGATCAGCGACGCCCCGAATTCGCCCATGGACACCGCGAAGGCGAAAGTGGCGCCGACCAACAGCGCCGGAGCGATCATGGGGAGTTCAACCAGTAAAAATACCTTCGATGGACTGGCGCCAAGCACGGCCGCCGCCTCCCTAAGGTTGGGGTTCATCCCCTTAAGCACCGGCAGCAGGCTTCGGATGACGAATGGGTAGGCCACCAGGCTGTGGGCGATCACCAGAATCAACCAAGAGCCGCGAAGGTCCAAAGGCGGCCTTCCCAGCGCGATGATGTAACCGAACCCCAGTGTCACAGCCGAAACACCCAGGGGCAGCATGACCAAGGCGTCGGCCATGTTTCGCCATCTGCGTCTGGCGTTGGTTATGAAGTAGGAGATGATCGTCCCTACCACCAGGGATATGGCCACCGTGGTCAAGGCGAATCTCAAGGAGTTCCAGATTATCTTCACCGGCGACAGGTGGAAGTAAGAACGGCGCTCGTCGGAGAATAGATTGGCCATCTGGGCCGTGCCGAATCCGCCGTCGAAGGTGATCCAGCGCACCACGAGAGCGATCAGGGGCGACAGCATCGCCAGCAGCACCAACACCATCGCAATGACTAAAACTTTGTCCCAGAGCCGTACCGGCTTGCGGGACGTGGCCTCCCGCGGCTTGAGGTCCATGCGCACCACCGATTGTTCCTGGAACCTGGAATAGAGCAGCAGGAAAAAGTAGGTGAATCCAAGTTGGATAATGGACAGCGCGCCCGCCAAGGGCAGCCGGAACAACTTGGCCGTCAACTCGTAGATCGCCACCTCTAAGGTTGCGAACTCGGGGCCTCCCAGCACCAGAACCACGCCGAAGCTGGTGAAGGAGAAGGCGAAGGCCAGCAACGAAGCCGAGGCGATGGCCGGCAGGAGCATCGGCAGCGTCACATGGTAGAAGGTGCGGAACGGACCGGCGCCCAGCACCTTGGCCGAATGCTCCAGGTTCGGGTCCAGGTTGGACCACAGCGCCGAGACGATCCGGACGATGATGGCGTAGTTATAGAACGCGTGGGCCATGAAGATGATGGTCAGGGAATTGCTGATCCTGACCGGTGGCTCGTCCAGTCCGAACATCGACTCCAGAGCCGAGTTTACGATGCCCTGGGAGCCGAACAGAGCGGTGAAGCCCATGGCCACCACGATGGTGGGCATCACGAAGGGCAGCGTGGAGATTGCTTTGAGCAGCGTCTTGCCGGGAAACTCGTATCTAGCGAAGAGAAAGGCCGCCGGCAGACCCACAGCCAGGGTCAGCAGCGTTGAGACGACCGCCTGCCAGACGGTGAACCAGATGCGCCCCAGGTAATAGGAGTCGTTCAGCAGCACCTTGAAAGGGTCGAAGCCGAACCCGCTCTCGCCCCCCAAGCTCCGCTCCAAGATCGAGCCCAGGGGGTAGACGAAAAATATCGCCAAGTATACCAGGGGCAATAGGAATAGCAGCCGGCCGGCAGTCAAAGCTAAGTTTCCTTTTCAGATTTGACTACCGCTTCAACCGGTTGGCTGGCCGCCGCGGCGGTATCAACGGCCGATGGGGAGGTCACTGGGTTCAGCGGAGGACGACCGATGTCCACGCGTCGATCCACTCGTCACGCTTGGCGTCGATGGTGTCCGGTCCGATGTCCGCCGGCGCGGAGGGCACTTCGGCGAACCTGAAGTAGTCCGGCAGTTCGGCTTCGCTATTTACCGGGTAGACGAACATCCGGCCCGGGATGTCTTCTTGGAACGGCCGGTCCAGGACGAAGTCGATGAACTTCTTGGCCAGGTCCTCGTTATCCGTCCCTTTAAGGATTCCGATGCCTTCTATCTGCAGGAAGGTTGCTTTGTCCACCAGCACGTTGCCGGTCGGTGGTTCCTCGAGTGCGACCTCCGAGAAGAAGAACTCGGCTGCGGGGCTGGTGGCATAGCTCAGCACCAGGGGCCTGTCTCCGCCGTATTTGCTGAAGTCAGTGTAATACGCTTCCGACCACCCGTCTTTCACGGCCAGATTATTGGCTCTTAGGTCGGCCCAGTAGTCCAGGTAGTCATAGTCGTCATCCTCCCCGAAATAGGAAACGGTGGCGATAAGGAAGGCCAGTCCCGGTGTGGACGTGGCTGGGTTCTCGACCACCAGGCGTCCGTCCCATTCAGGCTGGGTCAGGACCTCGAGGGAAGTAGGTGCGGTGAGCCCGTTTTCTTCCAGATAAGCGATGTCGTAATTGAGGTTGACGTAACCGTAGTCAACGGGAGTGACGTGGAAAGTGTCGTCTAAGATGAACTGCGCCGGCACGTTGTCAATGAGATCGGATTCGTACTGGATGAAGATGTCCTCCCGCAATGCCCGGCTTAAAAACGTATTATCGACGCCGTAGAGGAGGTCGCCGGAGGGGTTCCCCTTCTCAAGTATGGCCCGGTTCAGAACCGCACCCGAGGACCCGGCTTTTTGGATGGTCACTTTGGCGTTGTTGGCCTCCTCGAATTGGGCGATGATCTCTTCGCCGATGTCGAAGCTGTCGTTGGTCAAGACCACCAATTCGCCCGGTTTGGCTGGCACGGATGTCGCTTTAGCTGTAGGTTTCGCAGTTGGCTCAGCTGCGGGCTTCGCAGCTGGCTTAGCTGTAGCTGCCGGCTTAGGTGCGGCGGTTGGAGAGGTAGATGGTGTATCTCCATCTCCTCCACAAGCCGTCAAGACCAACAGTGCCAACAGGGTAATTATTGCTGAGATTGTTGTTGATTTGATCATGCGTGGCTGCCTCCCAAAGTACTTCGAAACAGACTCGACTGGGCAAAAAAATAACCGCCAATGGTGAGTATTGACGGCCTAACATGATATTTTATGCTCTAGTCCGTTTCCCTCCGCTGGCATTACCCAGATCAGGTTCGCAAGGGTCGGTGGCATTGAAGGCCGCCCTCTCAGCCCGGCTAAACCGAGCTCCCCTACGTGCCTAGA
>VFHG01000217.1 GCA_009392075.1 SAR202 cluster bacterium | reverse complement strand
CGTGGGGCGTTGAATCAGTTCCACCGATACTTCGTCGGGGGCGACTACGAAAGCCACCATGGTGCCCGAAGGCATGGTCCAGGGCTCGCAGTTGAACTTCACGTTGTTCTTCTTCAACCGTTCCGACAATTGCATCAGGTCGTCGGTCTCGAACCCAAAGTGGTCCAGGCCGTAACGGGGCTCGGTGGTTCCGGCGATGGGGTCTTCGCCCTCGGCGCGGCCGGAGATGGTCATCATGTGTTCGCCGTTCAGCTCAAGCTGGATCGACTTAGTGGTGGACAGCGGGCGCTCCGAGGTGATGGCGGCGCCGAAGTTATCGCAATACCACTTGGCGGCTGCGTCGGGGTCTTCGCTGCGGAAATGAAGGTGATTCAAGGCAACTTTCACGGCGGTGCTCCTGCAAGTATCGATTCACTCGACCGGCCGTAGGTCCGCCGGAGCCGATTCAGGCACGGGCCAGGCCGGTCAGATGCCCTAGTGTAACCCAGGAACCGCCACCGGTGAAGTTGCGGTATGCACGCAAGCCGCAACTAAGGACTGGCCCGGGATATCGGCGAGCGTCAGTCTGTGAATTTCTCGGGCCGGTTCAGCCAGTCCATGATCGGCCGGCATCCCCAATACTCCCCTAATATGTGTTCCGGAGAGAACAGCGGAGTGCCCACCACCGAGCCGTTACAGACCTCCGACGACTCCACGTTCTGGTACAGCAGAAACACCATCCCACATCCGGGCAGGAGTCCCAGCAGATGAATTTGTCCACCAACATCTTCCCATTCCTGAAGTCGACACCCACGGAAATCGAGTAACCACTGGGGTCGAAATTTCCGTTGGCCACCGTCAGGTTGATGGCGTGTAGCGCTCCAGCTCAGCCTGCATCGCGTCGGTGCTCATCGCGGGGTCGGAATAATGTCCGTAAATCTGGCTGAGTGCAGGCCAGAAGAACGATCGAAAACGCCGAGGCGACAACGAGCAGCCGAAGCGCCGATCGCCCTATTTTGGTTTTTTGGTTTGAGGAGGAAGGGTGTTCAAGAAATAGTCTTCCTATCTCCATCCTCTATGGCTCCGGCCTTAATCGCAAATATCGAGCCTGGTAAACGAAAGGAAGGCCCCCGGCCGTGGCATCAAGCGGGGGCGATTCTTTCCTGATCCAATAGTGATTGCTGCCTAACTCAGAAAGTCCGTCGTCCATCTGGCGTAGTCGGCCTTGCGGGTGAACTGGTCCAGTTGTTCCGTGGTGGCCAGTTGGGGACTCAGGTCGGCGGGAGGCACACCGTCGCGCAGAGCCTTCAGGGTGTCGTAGGTTGCCTTGATCGCCGCCGCGAAGGGCAGATGGCCCTGCAACGCCACCCTGACTCCAACCGAGCCTAGGTAGTCTTTGTCAGCCAACTCTCCAGTGGTGCCGCCCAGGAGCAGCGGTATGTTCATCTCCGAGCTGACAGCTTCCACCTCGTCCTTGGTGGTTGCGCCGGCCAGGAATACGGCGTCCACTCCGGCCTGCTCATACGCCTTGACCCGTTTGATGGTGTCAGCCAGGTCGGTGATCCTCAGGGAGCTGGTGCGTCCGGCGACCACCATGTTGGGATCGCGCCGGGCGGCCAGGGCCGCCTTCATCTTCCCCACACCTTCTTCGATGGGCAGCACGGCGTCCGCGCCGCCGCCGAAGGTCCGAGGCAGGACGGTGTCTTCAATGGTTAAAGCCGCCACCCCGGCGGTCTCCAACTCCTCCACCGTCCGCATCACGTTCAATGCGTTGCCGTACCCGTGGTCGGCGTCCACCATCAGGCTCAGGTCACCCGCGCGGCAGATGCGGTGGATCTGCTGGGCGAATTCTGTCAGGGTCAGGACGATCAGGTCCGGGGCGCCCAGGACCGTGCCGGAGGCGATGGACCCGGCGAACATGCCGACCTCGAAACCAAGGTCCTCGGCGATCCGCGCCGAGATTGGGTCAAAAACCGATCCGGGGTAAACGCACTTGTCACCGGCCAATATGCCCCGGTATCTTTCTCTTCTCGTGGTAAAGTCCATGAAACACCTTTCTTGTAGCAGAGTTGTCGCCCGATCCGGTCGCGCCCGGCCCGTCATCAGGCATGGCACAGATCGGCGGAAATTCCGGCCCATTCTAACATAGCTTTTTTCATATCAGCGGAGTGCCCGTGACCGAAGAGACCTCCATCCTGGGCGTGGACTTCAGCGGAGCCAAGGCCGACAAGAATACCTGGGTCACCCAGGGGATACTGACCGGCGGCGCGTTAACCATAAGTTCCTGTGAGTCGACACCCCGCGCGGAGTTGGTCGACTTACTTGCCGCTCTGCCTTCCGGTTCGGTTGCCGCCCTAGACTTTCCTTTTTCCGTCCCCAGGCTCTTCGCTGGATCTTGGCTGCCCGAGGCAGTGTCCATGCCCCAGCTCTGGGAGGCCGCCGCCGCCATGGACCTCCCGGAGTTCATGGTCCTGCGCGATGATTTCGTAGCTGAACACGGGGAGCCCCTGCGCCGGGGAGACCTATATTTCCCGGAGTGCTACTCCTGCCTGCACAAAGCCAACCCCAACATGGTGCCCATGACTTTTCGTGGCATGCAGATGCTAGCCGGACTTTGGGAGTCCGGTTGCCGCGTGCCGCCCCTGCCGGACCAAGGACGCACCTGTCCGGTGTTATTGGAGTCCATGCCCGGCGCGGCGCTCCGGGCCTTTGGCCTGCCTTTCAAGGGATACAAGAAAGGGCGAAATGCAGTCGAACTACGCCGGCAGATACTGGACGGACTGGCCATTCGGTCCGGAGTCTCCCTGCCCAACCTGGCCCATTTTAGCGATCGTTGCATCGGAAACGACGATTGCCGGGACTCGGCGGCGGCCGCGGTGGCCGCCTGTCTCTGGTACCAAGACCAGACCCTGTTCCGGCTGCCCCAAGACGGCCCCGGCAATTTCACTTGGTTCTGAAGAAACAACTTTATTAAAATTAACTTC
>VFHG01000216.1 GCA_009392075.1 SAR202 cluster bacterium | reverse complement strand
CGTGGGAGTCGGCGTAGATATCCTGGTAGCACTACAACCATTGCCATTGCAGATACCACAACCACCAGTAGAGCAAATGCCGTACTCTAGGATTTTATTGGTGTGAGGTCCGCCAAGACGAAATCTAAGAAAACATTTTGGGGAAGGTTTTGGGCAGACCCGAAAGATAAGTGGGCGAATGACCCATAGCCACCGCATGAAACCTATGATCCGATGAACTATATAGCGCATCTATCCCACCGCGCACGGGGAGTCTTCTACGGCTGGTGGCTGGTAGGCATCAGTAGCTTTATCCGCACATCCAGCGTACCGCTCTTTCATGCTATGGGGCTATGGTTTGTGGCGTTGGAAGCCCAGTTTGGCTGGAACCGTACTCAGCTGTCACTGGCCTTCGCTTTTACTCGCGTAGAAAGTGGTTTGCTCGGCCCTGTTGAAGGATATCTGACCGACCGAATTGGAACACGCCGCCTCGTGTTTATCGGGCTATTGATCATGGGCGCTGGCTTCTTACTTTTTGGTCAGGTAAACCATCTTTGGGTATTCTACGTAGCGTTCCTGGTTATGGCCCTGGGCCAAGGCCTAAGCGGCTGGTTGCCCATCACCACCATGTTGAACAACTGGTTTGTTCGGCGCCGGTCCTCGGCAATGGGTTGGTCTAACTCCGGCAGTCGCCTCGGCGGACTTCTACTGATTCCTTTAATAGCGTGGGCTATCGATCCCGATTACGGGCGTTTGGGGTGGGCATTAACCGCGTCAATCTTGGGGATCTTTTTTCTGGTGATCGCATTGCCAATCTCCCGGCTCATTCGCAACCGACCAGAAGATTACGGCCTACATCCAGACGGTGACACACCAGATTCGACACTCGTCGTCGCCGATGAAACCGAGCAAACCAGTCAACAGCGTAATCCAAATGGTGATTTCACCCTCGCACAAGCTATGCGGACCAAGGCTTTCTGGTACATTTCCTTGGGCCATAGCCTGACAGCTGTCGTGATTGTATCCATGATGACCCATCTGGCCCCACTCCTAACCGACGAGGGATTTTCGCTCCAGGCCGCGGGGTGGGTGGTGACCGTGTACACAGCTGTTTCCATGGTGTTTCAAGTTGTTGGGGGTTACGCAGGTGAACGTATACCCAAAAACCTGGGTATGTTCGTGTTTTCTTCGATTCAGGCAGGTGCTGTGCTAGTTCTTGTAGCCTTCCCATCCAACATCGAAATGGTCTATCTATTCGCAGTTCTGTTCGGCATTGGATTTGGGGGGACTAGCCCACTCGCCACTTCCATCCGTGGCGATTATTTTGGCCGGGCCAATTTTGGCAAGATTCTAGGCATTTCATCGGTACCGATGAATATCCTGTTGTTTGGGGCGTCTCCTTTCGCCGGATACATGTACGACCTTCAAGGCGATTACAAGTTGGCTTTTGAGATCTTGGCTGTCTTGAATTTCTTCGGTGCGCTGCTCTTGCTCATGGCAAGGAAACCGAAGTTAACGGGCAGTTGACATAAAAGCCCCGAGGAAATCCGCTAGTTATAAAAAGGGTGATAAGGCCAGCAATGGGGATAAGGCTTGGACGATTGGGAATGTCGAGTAGGAATGTTATGACAGGAATAATTTCACAAAAACTCTTTGTTAAAAGAGTCGGTTTCCTGTGTAAGTTGATCTTTCTTTGAAGACGTATAATTCCGACCCCTGCTCGACGCCTACAACAACGACTGCCGCTAATGAACATTAGCTCGAAACCTGGGCCTTCCTTGCGTTACAGCCGGATTCAAAAGGGGAAACAATGAACATTTCCGAGATTCAAGGACGACTCCAAGAATTCGAGATGAAACGCGACTGGGAACAGTACCACTCGCCCAAGAACCTGTCCATGGCGCTTTCTGTAGAGGCCGCAGAGCTGATGGAGGTCTTCCAATGGGTGGGCGCGGAAGAGTCTAGGAAAATCGTTGAACACCCCGATAAATTGGAACAGGTCGGGGCCGAGATAGCTGATATCTGCATCTACGCCATCAGGCTAGCCGGCGTTATAGGAATCGACCTGGATGAGGCGATAGACCACAAGATTGACCAGAACATCAAGAAGTACCCGTCCAGCGCCAAACGCCACTGGTCGTTTTAGCGAGCCCTACTATGCCGCAGATTATCGTACAACCGGCAGCCGGAGTCGAAGCTCGGAGGCATTACGCGAATACCAAAGAGACACCTGTCCGTCTGGCTAGGGTCAGACCATTTCTTTCGGACCAAGACTACCAACGTCTTATTAGTTTCTACGACGACGAAAATGTATGAGTTTGGGGGCCAGACCGGGCGTCTACAGCAGGTGGGCTCGTATTCAGACTGGCGACATAGTCATGTTCTATCGGGCCAAGCGTTTCATCAGTTACGCGAAGGTCACGGTTGTGTGCCAGAATCATGACCTTGCCGTTAATCTCTGGAGACGTGACCCTGATGGTGGCACTTGGGAGTATGTCTATTTTTTAAACGAGCTCCATGACGCGGACATTAACGTCGAGGAGTTCAATCGGGTGGTTGGCTATAGCCCCAATTTCACCCCTCAAGGTCTCATGGTTCTCGACCAAACAAAGTGTGATCTGGTAATTGAAGAATACGGCCTGGAAAGGGAAGATCTTAGACTCATTCAGTACATCGACGTTATTGACGCTGAACCTGACAATCCGGGGATGTCTAACGTCCGTGGGGAACAATCCGAACTGCGTCGCCGGCTGCTACGCGGCCGGACGGTGGCTTTATGCTCCATATGCGGGGAAGAACTGAATGAGCATCTGTTGGTCGCGGCCCACATCAAGAAGCGTGCGAGCTGCTCTCGCGAGGAGAAATTGGACCCCCAGGTTGTGGTTTTGATGTGCAAGCTCGGATGCGATGCATTGTACGAATACGGTTACCTTTCTGTAGAACACGGGGTGGTTAAGACCAGGCGTATCGGTACTGATCCGCCTCGGATCACACGATTGCTCAATAGGTTACACGATCGCGAGTTTCCAGAATGGACTGAGAGGCGGTCGGAATATTTCGCCTGGCATATGGCCAACGTCTCGAGAGACGAATGAACGTTTGGATTAGTACTAGATACTCAGAGGCTTGTAGAATCATTTGGGAACATTCGTCCACCTGCCTGACCTAGGGTTAGTGTTTCAGAGCCACTGAACGTGAATGGAGATTGGCGGATACCTTGCGCTACATTTACGGCAACTTGATATTTGAATCGATCATAGAAAGCTACAGGCAGGCATAGCCAGCTAGATGGCGGCCATAGGCCTTTCTATCCTTGCTGCTTTCGGCTTTGCCAGTTCGGCCGTATTAGCTCGTCAGGGCATGCAGGCTATCTACCCCCTCCCCGGCGTCATGGTATCTCTTCTGGTTAGCTTTACCGTCTCTTCGGTCATGGTCCTACTGTTTGCCTCCTCTGATATAGGTCGCATCCCGCAAGAGGCAATGCTATGGATTATTGGCCTGGGGGTAGTCAGCTACTTAGGCGGCCGTTGTCAGAATTTCCTGGCCGCCAATCTCATAGGGGCGTCTAGGTCTAGCTTGTTCATATCGACTCAGGCGCCCTTCGCCGCCATATTAGCTGTGTCCTTTACCGGAGAGACGGTCAATAGCCTGATTGCGTTAGGCACCGTGGGGGTTGTCTGTGGTCTGTTTTTTTCGAGTGGTGGTTCCATTATGGAAGGTTGGCGTACGGACAAGATCCATCTGTTAGGTTATGTGCTAGCCATGGGTGCGGGCGCATCATACGGGGCGAGCAACGTCATGGCCAAGCAGGCAATAGGGATTTACGACTCTCCATTCATGGTTACTGCCTTTAGCATGCTAATCGGTTTATTAGCGATTTCTCCTTTGGTAGGAGCTAGTGCGTCGCAAAGCGGCGTTGTACGAACAAGGGGCCAGGGATTTTTTCGTTCGATTTTCGCTCTGCGCTATTTGGCCGCCGCTGGGTTGACGTCGAGCATTGCGGTAACGGCAGTGGCTTTTGCGGTACAGCGGGCCGACGTTGTGGTGGTAAGTCCCATAGTTTCCAGCAGCCCTTTAATCACATTGTTCCTGTCCCACACTTTCTTAGCGAAGTTGGAGCAGGTCACTCCCAAACTGGTCGCTGGAACCCTGCTGGCGATAGCCGGAGTCATCCTAGTGGTGCTGGGAAGATGATCTAATATACTCACGGCAGTTCCAAGACCGTTACCTCTACCGGGTTCATCGGATAGATAGCTCGAAAGTCATAAGCACCCGCGGAATAACATACCGATGTTTGTTCAATGGTGATAAATTCCAGGATGTAAGGAGTGTCCCGTTTAGGGCCCGCTTAACGCTCTGAGCGCTTCGGGCAGTCGCTCGATGGAGATTATATCCAGACAGATTCAACGGGGGGGAATCCCCGCCGTTTTGTGTTTGATGTACCTATCAAGCTTTCAGGAATGCTCGATGAGGATAGTGATCGTGTATAGGCCAAGGTCGCTGGCGGTGTTCGAGGCAGCGGACCGTGTGTTTGGGCTGGAGATCCAGAAGTTGGCGAAATTCCTTGATAGAAGCTTCGACTGTCGTGATGTGATTGCCTGCCATTTCCGCTATAGCATCTGTTGATTCATGGAGGATGTGACGGTGAAACAGCCAGCGCACATGGTCAATGGCTGTCAGTGAAGTATTTCTACGACGTTTGTATCCGATAACTTCCCCTAGGCATCCTTCTTCAATTTCTTTGGTGCGCTGCCCTTGCTCATGGCAAGGAAGCCGATGCTAAGAACCGTGGCCGAGAGGTTCAAAATGATTCATAAAAAACCTGATCAACCTTAAGATACCTGCTTGGATAACCATCGCTCATTAGCAAATTTAAAGATCCGCTGCACCTGCTCCACATCATACGGCTCTTCAGCCGAGCTGTCTGAAGTCCACTGGCTTCGAGGCTCGTTAAAGAAGTCACCGCCATAAACATGAATCGCTCCAGTGTAAACCGAACGAGGGTTTTGCACGGCATGGATTGCATCTTGGGCTAGCAATACAGAGTCTTTAGATTCTAGGACTCGAGTACCAGTCCTCACGAGCCCGCTAGCATCTGGATTCCGAGTGTAAAATGTGTTGTCCTCCTGGCCGCCGTATAGCCCGATGACTGCCCACAAATTGTGGTCGTGCGGATAGAGAGCTATCCCGGGAGGCCATATGATGTTCAGAATCGTGAGTTCTGGTGAGCGGTGAAGGGTAGTTATTCCTGCTTCTGACGGCGTACCGAGAGCAGATTCCAGTTCATGTGGATCGGCCATCGACGACGTGACAATTTCTTTAATGGCCAATTCTGGTGTGTGCTCGTCTAGAGCATGTAGGCATGACTCCACAAATTCCTCAACTGTAAACATAGTCCCCCTCATTGGACGTCCAGAAAGCGATTCAGCATAGTAGCAGGTGCGAATGTAACATTTTCCCAGGTATTTTCTACGAGTAATTCAACTGCATTGAACAAAACTTTCGAGCCTAAAGACTTAAAGGCTGAGGGATTGACGGCATCTCTTGACGAGCCGTTGGTTTGGGGGTTGAATTCTTCTTCACAAATCTCGAACTGAGGATAGACCATTGGGCTGTGAT
>VFHG01000215.1 GCA_009392075.1 SAR202 cluster bacterium | reverse complement strand
TGTTTCAGAGACACCCCACATCGGGAAGCCACTGGGGGTGGGGTACTTAAAAAAAGTGGGGGCGTGTTCATTAGTGGGGATTCGTCGTTGGGAAAATGCCAGGTCGGGTATGAGCTAACCGCTGATTAGAGAAGCGAATTCACGGTCTCCTTCAACAGTCAAGCGTCCTTCCGATTCGGCCTTGTCCAGGGATATGCGGCTATAAGCGAGCAAGGCAAAGGTTTCCGTATCACATCTGAATGTGACGCCGGTCGATCCCTTCCCGGCTGTTTCCATGTGAGAGTCGCCGTTCTCCACCACTATGTCGTGGCTGCCGGGAACCACTCCCGTCAACTCAAAGCGGAAGCGGCCCGACGCGGACTGCTTGTTGCCCGGCCGGAACAGCGTCCCCACGACGAACGCGGGCATAAGGTCCATCACGGCCGGAAGGCACTGGACGGACAATTGGGCCGAGGCGTCTAGCTTGGAGCGAATGTCCCATTCGTGAACGGCCAGCTCGGCCAAACGGAGGTCCACATAAGTGGCAACAGAGATCACCTTGGCCGGATGGTAGCAGAGTTTATCCCAGTCCCTTGCGGCCAACCCTTCGAGAAGTTGGGTCAAGTCTTCACACCGTGCGGCAAAGGTGGTCAAGAGTTGATCGCCCATGCTCTCCCGCAGGCTGATGGCCCGCTGGGCCCCTGCTTCCATCCTGGCCATCAAAGAACTGACACTGGCTGGAGGGAAACCCTCAGGCGGGGTTGAATCGCCTTGGACGCCCCGGGAGATGTTTGCGGCAAACAAATCAACGCCGCCGGTTAGGTGGGCCACCACGTCCCTGACCTCCCAGGCATCGCAAGCGCTAGGCCGGGCCATATCTTCGGCGGAAAGGACGCCCAAGTATTGCTGGATGCGCAGGGACTCGGACTTAACCAGCTCCACGCACTGTTCCGGTGAGGCCATTTAACACCCTCGTCTTATACCAAATCAGCTTGTGGAAGGTGAACGTAACTAGTCCAACTTCAACAACGCCAAGGCCAACTCTGCCGTCTTAGTGGCGTCATAAAGGGCATCGTGGGCCTTGCCACTATCGAACGGGACTCCGTAATAATCGCACGATTCACCTAGACCCATATAATCCGTGAAACCCAGCTTCGCTCTCGGGAGATGGCCTAGGCTACGTACATCGATTACCTTGAAAGTGAATGGTACCACCCTGTCGATACGCCGGAATGCATCCCGGAGAAACTTGGTCTCGAAGTCCACACCCCAAGCAGCAAGTACCGTTTCGCTCCAATTCACCCCACTGCTGAAGTCTCTCAATGCCAGCTTTGCTGAGATCCCCTCAGCTTGAAGCTTTGCGATGGTGAGCTCATTGACTTTCATCGCCTCGTGATCGCGCTGATCCCAACGCGTGGGTAGAATGTACTCGGACGTCATCAGGCCGGGGATTATGGTTTTTTCTACGGTGTCGATTACTACCCGGGCAATCTGGATGATTTCATGCCTTTTCGGTTCAAGGCCGGTACACTCCAAGTCAGTAACGCACCAATACCTAGCATTTGTAGGTTTATATGTGACCAATCGTTAAAGTCCAGCAAGGAAGATTTCGTTTCATTACAATCTCTATGTTTCAGTCATCTCGTTTTACCACGTTCTGGCCATACAGCACCAGGAGTCCAAGCACCCCACCTCCGGAAGTCATAGGGGCTGGGTATTGGTTGCGACGCGGTTGTGCCAACAACGTGCATCCCGTCATATAATTCTGGTGTTATGACGGAGACTATCTTGCAGCCTGCTAGTAGTCTCGACGGATTATTGGAACGATTGCCTCCAGAGTCACACCTACGAGGTGAGGATTTTGAACGCGCGGCCAAATAATTCCTGGAGACTGTCCCCGGGTACGCTTCGCAACCGCGAGATGTCTGGCTTTAGCGCCTAAGAACTCGAATACTCTCTCGGGCGACATTTATTTGGATAAACGATTGAGGTGTAAGACATGCTAGAAAATAAAATACGAATCGGAATAATCGGAGCCAACGCCAATTATGGTTGGAGCATGCGCGCTCACTTGCCGGCGCTGCTGGCATTGCCCGAGTACGAGTTAACAGCTGTCTGTACATCGAACGCTGAGACAGCAGCTGAATCAGCCAAGGCTTATGGTGCCAGGTTACCATTCCATGATTATCAGGAAATGGTCGTCCACCCGGACATCGATTTGGTGTCGGTTTCAGTACGGGTGCCACTACATCACGATATGGTAATGGCGGCCTTGCAGGCAGGAAAGCATGTGTTCTGTGAATGGCCTCTAGGAGCAAACCTGGACGAAGCCCAAGAAATGGCCTCTTTGGCCCGTTCGCAAGGCGTGACCAATATGGTTGGTCTACAGGCCCGCGGCGCTCCGGCCATTCTGCACCTGAAGGAGTTGATAAGCCAGGGATACGTGGGGGAAGTGTTGGCTTGCAATATGACTATGTTCCTGCCCGGTGTGCTTCAAAGAGGTCTTAGCATGCCCTGGATGGCCGACCGCGAAAAAGGCGGGAATACCCTCACCATAGGCACCGGTCACGCCATCGACGCTCTCTGTTTCTGTGTTGGTGAATTCAAGGAGATTTCGGCCAAGGTAGCAACGCAGGTGACAGAATGGGAAACATCGGAGGCTGGCAAGACGGTGCCGGTTAACTCAGCGGATAACGTTTTGATCAACGGAACACTGGTTGGAGGCGCGGTGGCTTCGGCTCATGTCGCAACAATTCCGTGGCACGGCACCGGTTGGAGGATGGAGGTTTATGGCCGGGATGGCACACTGACAGCTTCCTCGCAGGAGATGATTCAATACGGTAATATCACGATTCGTGGCGCCCACGGAGGCGAGACTAAATTCGTCGAGGTGCCAATCCCTGATGGCTTAACTCACATACCAAGCGAAGTTCCAACGGGTGCACCATTCAACGTGGCGCAGATTTACCGGACTCTCGGCCAAGCCATCAAAGATGGCGCTAAAACCATGCCTGATTTCGACTTTGCGGTTGATCGGCATAAGCTGTTAGTGGCCATGGAACAGTCTTCAGTAGCAGGCGGTAAATCGGTAGCGCTTTAAAAGCAGATGCGGGAGTGACCTCGTGTCAGTTCAGGTCAAGACATAATATAGTAGAAAAATGATGACCACTGCTAACAACCCTAACTACAACCTGAGCCCTTGGCAGCCGGGCGAGAGCGGTAACCCTGGCGGCAGGCCCAAAGGCACTAGAGACCTATGCCCTAGCAAGATTTATTGGGGACAAAACGGCCACAAGTGAAAGCCCACATTCGAAAATCTGGGCTTTCACTTGTGGGGAGCAACGGGTGGACGACTTGTCCGGTTGAAAAGTAGGACAGAGCCAACAACTTAGTATGCGCTACGACTCTTTAAATAGCTGTACCGTGACATAGTTGTAGGAAGCTAGCTACTCGGCTTAGCCGTAGGTGTAATATGCCAGTGGTTCTAAAGA
>VFHG01000214.1 GCA_009392075.1 SAR202 cluster bacterium | reverse complement strand
CAAGGAGCAGAAGGAGCACTACCTGCCCTTGATGGCCACCGGCGAGAAACGGGGCGGGATCTGCATCACCGAGCCCAACGCAGGCAGCGACGTTCAGGCCATAGAGACCAGAGCAGTTCGTGAAGGTGACGAATATGTGGTCAACGGAAGCAAGAGTCTGATCACCAACGGCCGCCACGGAAACACATTCGCCCTGGTGACCAAGACCGACATCAACGCCGACCCGCCCCGCCGCGGCATCAGCGTGTTCATCGCCGAGAAGGGACCCGGCTTCAATGTGGTGCGCGATGTTCCCAAATTGGGATACAAAGGAGTGGACACCTGCGAGCTGTCTTTCGACGACTATCGGATTTCCGGCGGCAATCTGGTCGGTGGAGAAGAGGGGAAGGGTTTCTACCAGATACTGAGTGGGCTGGAATTGGGCCGGATCAACGTGGCCGCCCGGTGTTTGGGCGTGGCGCGGGCCGCCATGGAGGACGCCACTAATTACGCCAAACAGCGGAAGACCTTCGGCAAGCCCATCGGCGAGCATCAGAGCATCCAGATCATGCTGGCGAACATGGCCACTAACATCCAGGCCGCCCATCTGATGGTGCTCCACGCGGCGGAGAAGAAGGACCGTGGAGAGCGGGCCGACATGGAAGCGGGCATGGCCAAACTTTTCGCCAGCGAGATGTGCATGCAGGTGACCATCGACGCCATGCGCATCCACGGCGGATACGGCTACACCCAAGACCTCAACGTC
Source organism: SAR202 cluster bacterium (assembly GCA_009392075.1). The sequence continues at coordinate 8,188 of VFHG01000214.1, read as the reverse complement.
GAGCGTCACTTCCGCGACGCTCCTCTAATGATGATCGGCGAAGGGACCAACGAAATCCAAAGAATCCTGATCGCCCGGCATCTGTTGAAAGATTATTCCACCGGCGATTTCCTTTACGAATCAGGACTTTAGTTCAAAAATTCCGCAAAGAGGTGGGACCCATGGTGCGTAATAACAACGAGACCGGAATCACCCAAACCCTGGCTAAATTCGCGTCCAACGTGAACTACGAGGACCTGCCGCCCGATGTGGTGGACCGGGCCAAGTACTTCTGCCTGGATTTCGCCGGTGTGACTTTGAACGGCTCCACCACCGACTCCGCCAAAGCTGTTGTCAGGGCATTGGACGACGTGGGCCGCTCCGGCCCGTCGACCATCGTTGGCACGAATAAGCGGGCGCTGCCAGAGTACGCCGCCATGGCCAACGGCACCGCGTTTCACAGCATCGAGATGGACGACGTTAACAACGAAGCATCGCTGCATCCGGGTGTGGTCGCTTTTCCGACCGCCCTAGCCATGGCCGACATCGCCCCGGTCAGCGGTAAAGACTTCATCTCTGCAGTGGTCGCCGGATACGACGTGATCATCCGCCTGGGGCGGGCATTGAAACCCAAAGAGCATTACGGCCGGGGCTTCCACCCGACAGGCACCTGCGGGGCCTTCGGCGGCGCAGCGGTGGCGGCGCGGCTTTTGGGCCTGCAAGGGGACGGTTACACCCACGCTCTGGGTATCGCCGGCAGCCAAGCCGCCGGCAGCATGGAATACCTGGCCCAGGGCGCCTGGACCAAGCGGCTGCACCCTGGCTGGTCTGCCCACAGCGGTATCTGGGCCGCTCTGTTAGCACGGGCTGGATATTCTGGCCCAACAACCATATTGGAGGGCCGGGACGGTTTCCTAAACGCCTACTCCGGAGACCCAGACCCCAGCCTGGTGCTCAAGGACCTGGGCGAAGAATATCAGGTAACCCGGACAAGCGTAAAACCCCACGCCTGTTGCCGCTACAACCAAGGACCGATAGATTGTCTGCTGGAAATCGGTAAGTCAAACGACTTCCAGGCGCTGGACATCGAAGAGGTCAAGATCGGTGTGCTCAGCCAGGGCATGAGGCTCGTTGCCGAGCCTGTCGAAGCCAAGCGCAATCCCAAGTCGGTGGTGGACATGCAGTTCAGCATGCCCTTCGCCGCCGCAGTGGCCCTCAGCTACGGCAGCGCATCGTTAAATGAATACGCGATCGGAATACCCGACCGTCCCGAGGTGCGCCATATCATGGACCGGGTCCAGTGCGTGACTGACCCCAAACTGGACGCCCAGACTCCCAAATTGTTCCCGGCCTGGGCTGAAGTCCGCACCTCTAACGGGCGCACCATGCGCAGCGAATTGACCTACCCCAAGGGCGACCCCGAGAACCCGGTGACCTGGGATGAGATGCGGACCAAGTTCAATCTACTGTCAGCGCCGGTGATCAGCAGCCAACGCCAGGAGAAAATCATATCCGCGATCGACTCCCTGGAGCAGATGGACGACGTCCGCCAGCTAGCCTCTCTCCTGAGCACGGAATAGCTGATAGCTGATGGCTACTCAACCCCTTCAAGGCGTTCGTGTTTTGGAGATGGCCCAAGCCATCGCCGGGCCTTTCGCCGCCCGGTCTCTGGCCGACATGGGGGCCGAGGTGATCAAGGTGGAGCAGCCTGGCGTGGGCGATATGTCCCGCCGTATCGGGCCTCATTTCCTGGGCGGCGAGAGCGCCTACTACCTGAATTTCAACCGCAACAAGCAGAGCGTCACCATAGACCTGCGGCAGGAGCAAGGCCAAGAGGTGTTTCGGAGATTGGTCAAGGTCTCCGACGTGGTCTTCGACGCCTTCCGCCCTTCGGTGCTTGACCGACTGGGGCTTGATTACGAGTCCCTCAAGAAGATGAACCCCACGGTGATCGCCTGTTCTCTGTCCGCCTTTGGCCAAGAAGGTCCGTACCGCGAGAGACCGGGATTCGACGGCATCGTGCAGGCCATGGGCGGCGGCATGAGCGTGACCGGAACCGAGGGTCAGCCGCCGGTATTCATGGGGTTCCCGGTAGGTGACATGGTGGGTGGATACGTTGCGGCCCTGGGCATCGCCTCGGCTTTGTACGGTCGGAGTATGACCGGCGAGGGCCGACACTTAGATATCAGCCTTTTGGACGTACAGATCGCGTTACAGGGCCATCTGGGCCAGTTCTACCTGGTCTCCGGAGATGTGCCGGGTCCCATCGGGTCCAGTCATCCGTCTAACCTGCCCGTGGGCGCCTACCCGACGGCCGACGGCAGCTACGTCCAAGTACACTGCGCCAGCCAGGAATTCGCCATGAAGACGCTGAAGATGATGGCCGGAGAAGTTGAAGAACTGAACGACATGGCCGGTGACACGCGCTTTCAGACCCAGGCAGACCGGATGACCAATCGGGACGCCCTCGATGAGGCTCTGGGCCGCGGCTTTGCCTCCAAATCCAGGGAGCAATGGCTTGAGTTGCTTGTGAAGTGGGATGTACCCGGCGGTCCGGTGAACAACATCGGTGAGGCGTTGGCCGACCCCCAGGTGCTATTGCGAAACATGGTGGTTGAGGTTGACCACCCAACCGCCGGAAAGTATTCGACCGCCGGTAACGCAATCAAGACCGGAGCGCCTGAAGTGTTCAACCCTCCGCCGACGTTGGGCCTCAATACTGATAGCGTGTTGACGTCATTATTAGGTTTTAGCGTAGACAAGGTAGAAGCTCTCCGCAAATCAGGAGCGGTCTGAACGGGAGGTTGCTCTAGCGGCTTCTAGCCCTAGCCACATTCCTGAATATAGAATCGGCCACCAGTTTCGGCTGGTCGCATTGGACGCAGTGACCGCTTTCCTCGGCGACGATGTGTATGCCAGCGGACGATAACCCGGCCAACGCTCGTTGGGATTGCAACCAAGAGTCGGCCAATAACTTCCGGATATCGCGATTGATAAAGGGCGGCAGGTTGGGCATCCCGGCAGTGATCACCGTCAGCGGCAGATCGCCCAGGCTCGTCACATCCTTTACTTGATCGATGCTGGCGGCCATGTCCACGCCCTCAGGGTTGGATTCCATCGCGTTCATAAAGACGGCCATGGCTTGTTCGCCCAATATCTCGGCGGCGCTGATCAGGTTGTCTTTTTGTAGGCTGTCCACCAATACCAGCGCGGCGGTATTTTCCGGGTGCTGGGTAGCATACAGCAGAACAACTAGTCCAGAATAAGAATGCCCCACCATTACCACCGGCCCGTTGATTCCGGCGGCTGACAGCAACGAATGAAGTCTGTCTGAGGCGACCTGAGCTGTGGGTACTCCCTCTACAGATTCGCTCTCCCCTAAGCCGGCCCGATCGTAGCTACAGACTTGGGTGAACTCGGAAACGCGCTCTTCCACCGGCCCCCAGTCATGGTTATCGCTGGCTAATCCGGAACCCAAAATCACCGCCGGGGAGCCTTCGCCCGAGCACCTGATATTTAGTTTGTGTCCGCCCACATCAACCCACGTCGATTCGGGGTTGAAGTTGCTGTCACCGCAGGCAACGGCCAGCAGCAGAAATCCAATAACGTAAAAGATTTTTGCGTGATACACCAGATGGTTACTGGGTTTGAAGCCGGTAGGTCAATAATCCAGCCGCCAGTACTACGATAGCAACCCCCAACAATGCCAAGGCCCGCTCTGGCACTTCGATGATTCTTTCACTGTCCAACTCTATCCGTTCGCCGTCTGCCACGTCGATATACCCCTCCACACTTACAGCCTTCCTCCGGATTGTCCTGACCGGTGTGCTCAGCGTTCGTTGCGCCAGTGTCAGGAAGAAGCAACCCACAGCCACGATCACGACCGCAACGTCCAACCGCGATGCGTGGACCCAGTAAGACGTGAGGACCGGGAACGCCCCCCAAGAGAATGCGAACCAAAGGTCGCTGTGAAACCGGTTTTGCCACAGGCCCAGGTTGTAGAAAACCGCGATAAATGCACCGAAAACAACGAAAGCAAAGATCCACTGACTTTCGAGGATTCCGGCCAAAATACCCAAGGCCACCGCCCCACCCAAAGATACGACGGCTAGAGAAACCAGCACGAAGGGCGGAATCTTTGTGCCAAGCGGGCGGTCGTTCAACTCATCTAGCGCATGGGAAGCGATCCCAACCGCGAGGAAGAATGCGAGCAGCGTGCCCAGCAACCGGTCCACGTGGACAGTAGGGGCGACGGCGGCGCCCAGCACTACATATGCCATATGCCACAACGTGTAGGGCAAATGTAGCAGATTTATATAGTCCTGCCACCATTTGGCTCCAGGTAGGGCGTAAAAGGCGGGTCTTTTCCTCGTCGCCATTCGATGTTGCTCCTACCGGTCTTTGGTCTCGGTCGACCCATTTTTGGTACCCCACATGACCACAGCCCCGCCTAAGGAAAGGCGTTTTATTTGCACGTCTAGCATCCCCAACCGCTGCCACATCTGCCGCAAATCGTCTTCACCATACGACTGGTACAAGCCGGATATGCTGGGACCTAGGAATCCACCCACGTTCCGCCAGCCCCGCGACACGAAAGCCCCGGTCACGGGAAGAACTCCCCTGGTATAAAACTGCCATAAGGCTTTAGCAACGGGGTTCGGCGGAACCCCGAATTCCAATAAAACCAAGCGTCCGCCCGGTTTTAAGACCCGGATGATCTCGGCCATCGTCGCTTCCGGGTCATCGACGTAGCGGAGTAGGAAAGTCACGCAGACGTCGTCGAAACAATCGTCAGTGAATGACAGGTTCTCGGCCCGTCCAAGCACCAATGGAACTTGGCTGCCCATCTCATGCTCGGCGAGGTTATGCTGGGCCCGGCTAAGCATCTTAAGATTCAGGTCCACACCGACCACTCGGCAGCGGTGAGTCCGAGCGATTTGCATGGCAACCCCGGCGGTCCCGGTGCATAGGTCAAGGACCGTGGCGTCAGGCCCTGTCTGGAAGCGTGAAACTACGTAACTCCGCCACCGTTGATACTGAAAGAAGGATAGGAGACCGGGCGCCCAATCATATTGGGCAACGATCCCATCAAAGATTTGGCGGGAATGAACGTTGCGGTGATAGTCCATCGGTCTCCGTGGTCCAGTTGAAGGAGGTTGTTAGCCACAAACGATAAATTTCTCGCCTCATGCGGGGATTCACCCAGTTTCCTGGACCAAGTCTTCCACAAGTCCCTTGATCTACTCCATTATCGATTGTGCCGTTTCCCTGGGAACATTGACGGGGTCTGAGATCTCCCAAAAGACGACCTTGCCACCTTCCACCAAATAGTCAGGCCAAAAATCCCGTTGGGCCACCCCGATCACTTTGTACGCGGCATCAACCGGTTCTGGCGCGAGTTGGTTCCTTTGTTCCGATGAAATGTCCAGTCCCTCTTCGTTCATCAGCTCCAACACCATCACCACACTAGGCGCTACCTGTCCACGTTCGGCCACCGTCTGGCCTTCAAAGTCGGCGACCATGGTGTCGGTGCTGGTGGAGGTGAATTCGGACAGGTGGTCGAAGAACGCCTGGGCCATCTGCCTTCTCCCTAGGTTAGCCCGGCAAACAAAGAGCACATTCATCGCTGGTGGGTCAAGCCACCGGTTGGGCCAGCACGCTGGGAGCCACCCGGCGGGGCAACCATTTGCCGTCGCTGGAAGAGCCCAAGAGCTTGCCGTCTTCAACGATCACCTTGCCCCGGAGCATGGTCAGCACTGGGTATCCACTGCACTCGAACCCTTCCCAGATGGAGTAGTCGGAGTCGGCGTGCAGGTCGTCCAGGGTCAGCTTCTTCTTGATGTCCGGGTCGAACAGGACGATGTCGGCGTCACTGCCCGCCGCTATTGCGCCCTTCTGGGGGTACATGCCCAGAATCTTGGCGGCGTTGGATGAGGTCACGTCGGCGAAGCGGGCAAGAGACATGCGGCCCGTGGAAACCATCTTGGTGAAGGTAACCGGCATCCTGGTCTCGATGCCGTTGTGGCCGCCGCAGACGGTCTTGATAGTGTCCCCAGATAGTTTCACTTCTTTGTAGGTGGTCCATTCGTCAGTGGCCGTGGTGCACATGGGGCCGTCTACCAGGCCCTGCTGCAGGGCGTCCCGGTCGTCGGGGTATTTGATAGCCGGGTAGGTGTGGATCGCTAGGCCGCCCGGCTTCTTATAGTCCTCGCAAGTGAACTCCAAGTAGTTGTGTAGCGCCTCGCCGTAGACCGGCAATTGCTTAGCGCGGGCTTCGGCCACGGCCAGCACGCCCTCTTTGGCAGTGGTGTGCACGAAGTAGATGCCGGTTTCAGTGCTCTCAGCCAGCCGGATAACCTTCCGGAAGGCGATATCCTCGGAAAGATTGTTGTGAACCAGGTGGAGATTACTGCCGTGGTCGTTGCCTTCCGAGACCAGCTTGTCTTCCATATAAGTGACGATGTCGTCTTCCTCTGCATGGACGGCCATGATCCCGCCGTGCTTCGCCACTTCCTGGAACACGGCCCACAGATGCCCGGTGGGTATCTTGGCAAAGAATGTTGTGAATACCTTGAAGCTGGCCAACCCCGATTGGATAGCTTCGCCAATCTCGCCGATGGTCTGGGGCGAAACCGCTCCGGCCAAGATGTAATGGAACGTGAAGTCGATATAGGAATGCCCGGTGAACGTTTGCCGGCGCTTATCGATCTGGGCCATGATGGGGTCGGCGGGCGGCACAGCGCCTGGGTTCAGAGGCAGGTTGCCGGCGAAGTCTACGTAGGTGGTGACTCCGCCGAAGGCAGCGGCCCGGCTGGCAGACTCCGGCGGTTGGGTGAAGACTTCGCTCTTGCCACCGGCCCAGTAGTCGGGAACCGGCACGTTGATGTGAGTGTGGGGTTCGATACCGCCCGGTAGCACAATCTTGCCGGTGGCGTCGATGACCCGGACGCCCGATGAATCTAACGTCCCAGGAGCGGCCACCGCGACGATCTTTTCACCTTCGATTCCCACGTCCATCACCGAAGCGCCCTCTGGCGCAACCACCGTTCCGCCCTTAATGATTACATCCAGCATCTAGCCCTCCGTTGTTTTATGAATGGCACGCCGTAATTATCGCGGTCGTCGCTGTGGCCTTATTGCTGGATAGGCGCCTTGATGGGTCCGATCTCCGCAGCCAGAGTCTCAGGAATCCACTTGCCTAGCAGCTCTTCCAGGTCGTCACGGCACTCTTCGAGACGATGTTCCGCATCCTCGTAAAGCACCAGTTCCTTCGGCTCATTAGCCATGTCGTAGATCTGCTGGCCGCAAGCGAATGCCAGGCGGGTGTCAGCCTTGCCATGGACCACCAGCAGCTTGCGGGGCGCCACTTGCCCAGCCATGCCTGCGCCGTAAGTCTGGGGAGAGAGCGAAACCACGCCTTTGATGTGGGAACTGTTTGCGCCTGCGGCTATAACTACGGCCCCGCCAAATGAATGGCCAACCACGACAACTGGCTGATACCCGGTTCCTTTCAAAAACGCCACGCCAGCCAGCAGGTCCAATGCGCACTCAAAGACATCGTTAGCGTGGCGGTAGTCCAAGCGCAGAGAGGTGATTCCGTCTCCGGTGAACCGTTCGGCCATCCTGGCGTAGGTGCCGGGACCTGGGCCGCCGAACCCTCCGCGGGCGCCACAGACCCAGATCACCCCTTGGTCGGCATCCGGAGACCGGTGGAGGATGGCGTCGAAATCCCCTAGATTTGTCTTGAACCTCAGTCCCTCTCCCACATCACCCTCAGGGAGGTCGATGATCTCGACCTCCCGAATGCTCATTAGCTCATCCACTGATTTGGGCTGTTCTTTTTTCGGTTGTTCTTCTGGCATCTTCGTCCCTAGTCCAGAAAATCGTGTAGGACCCGGATGAAGTCCTCCGGATTGTCTTCGAAGACCATGTGCGCGGCCCGGTCGACGTGGACAAGTTTGCCGTCGGGCAAGACATCCACCATCTTTTCGGCAGTGGCCAGACTTAGGGTGTCGGTCGCAGAGCCACGGACGATCAACACCGGGCACTTGATCCCTGGCAGGTTCAGCCAAAGGTCGGGCTGCTTGGAGCCGGTATCGTTCCGGCGTTGTTCGCGTACCTCAAGGTCGTAACGCCAGCCGAATTTGCCGTTGGGCAGTTGTTTGGTGGCGTAGGTCAGGCGGCGCCGGAGGACCGGCTCGGAACAGAA
>VFHG01000213.1 GCA_009392075.1 SAR202 cluster bacterium | reverse complement strand
GCTCGGAGATTGGGTTAGGCTGGTTCCGCTACTGATATGGCCCTCTAGAAACGCCCCCCACCCTAACCCTCCCCCGCAAGCGAGGGAGGGGACACTGATTGAAATCTGAATCAAGGAGTGTCGGCGGCGGCTAGAGCGGCGCCTAATTTCTGCAGAGATTCGGCATCCACAACAGTGGTTAAACTGGCCAATTTGCCGTCCTTGACGACCACCTCATAGTCGCCGCTAAGGACGTCGACACCGATCGCCATAAAGTTATCGCCGGTGAGAGCGAACTTACTCGTAGCGTTGTCGCCGTCGTAGATATCGTCCGACGAGGTTATCTTAGTGTTGTCTTACATCTGACTGACCAGCGAGTCTCATCATGAACGCCGATTTTCCGGAGACCGTCAACATCTTGGCCCCGCCGGGAACTTCCTATGCAGAGAGTAGACCCGCCTGACTAAGGAAAACCAATCAGCGGCTCTACAGTCCGCTGTCCTTGAAAGATTTGGCGCGTTTCACCAATTCCTCGTTGGTGTGGGCCATCTGCGCGATCTGTTTGTCGGTTACCTCGCGTTTCACCTGGCCTGGCGCTCCGGTCATGAAGGAGCGTGCCGGCACCTGGGTCCCGCCCAGCACCACGGTGTTGGCGGCGATCAGGCAGTTCTCGCCCAGGGTGACCCGGTTCAAAACGGTGCAGTTGTTGCCCAGCAACGATCCCCGTCCGACTAGGTCGCAGTGCACGACCACGGAATGGCCAACCGAGACGCGCTCTTCGATGGTCAGGCCGTCCCCGTGAATCACCGAGCCTTCTTGGATATTCACATAATCGCCGATGACGATCGTTTTTGGACTATCGCCCCGGATGGTCACTCCGGGCCAGATGCTGGCGTACTCACCTATCTCAACGTTGCCGACAACATAGGCAAACTCACTAACCCAGGCGGTGTCGGCCACCTTGGGGGTCACTCCTTCAAGGGTACGAATCAAGTCGGTCCTCCAGAAAATTTGGGTATTCGCGGCGCGGTCGCGCCAGTCGTAGATTATAGCGGACGAAACGGGGGTGGTTCGACAGGTCCGATTTCGTCGAGACTGTAGACTCCGGTCAGAGCACACCATGAGAAGACAAAACTGTCAGGCATAAGCGGACGTGAATGAAGGGATAGGAAGCGAGTTATTCTCTGGAAGCGCCAAGGGAACGGCGGGCCTCTCGGTCCATGTCCCGGTCGATTATGGCGCGGCGTTTGTCGTACTGCCGTTTGCCGCGGGCCATACCCAACTCTACCTTGGCTACGTGCTGCTTGATGTAAACACGAAGCGCCACGATGGTCAGACCTTTCTCGGCTGCGGCGCCCGTCATCTGCTGGATCTCAGCCCGGTGGAGCAGCAGCTTACGGTTCCGCTTGGGGTCATGGTTATTGAGGCTGGCCGGGTCGTAGGGGGCTATATAGGCGTTGTGGAGCCACATCTCGCCGCCCGAAGCCCTGGCGTAGGAATCCCGGAGGTCGATCTTCCCGGCTCTGATAGACTTGATCTCAGTGCCGGTCAGCGAGATCCCAGCTTCGTAACGCTCCAGAATCTCGTAGTCGAAATGGGCCTTGCGATTTGATGCTACAGGGCGAAAGTCTTTAACAGCGGGCTTTTGCTGCGCCGCTTTTTTATTTGCCAGTGCAGTTGGAGTCGATGCCTTTTTCTTTGCCACTGCCTGACACTACCTATGAATACCTTTACCTGATTAGCCGCCTCGGCTGATCTGCTCTTTCAGGATCTCGATGGCCCTGTCCAGATATATATCGTCATCCTCGTCTTCTTCGATCGGGTCCAACAGCACGTCGGGAGTGATCCCTTCACCTTCAATCAACTCACCGTTGGGAGTGAACCAACGGGCGGTGGTGAAGTTGATACCGGAACCATCGTTAAGGGGCCAGAGATTATTGACGCTGCCTTTGCCAAAGGTGGTTGCGCCGATAACCGTCGCCCGTTCGTTGTCGATTATGGCGCCGGTGAACACCTCGCTGGCGCTGGCGCTGAATTCGTTAACCAAGACCACCATGGGAATATCCAGGGCCTTTCCACCAGATTTTACGCCCCAGTTCCGCCTGTTGCCCTTGGCATCGATCTGATAAAGCACCAGACCGTCGTCTATGAACTGACTGGTGACATCAACAACGGAGGAGACTAAACCGCCAGGATTGTTGCGCAGGTCCAGCACGATTCCCAATCCTTGTGAGCGCTCGAATCTCTCAAGTGCTTCCTTCAAATCGTCGTTGGTAGTGCCGGTGAATCCTGAAAGGCGTAAGTGTCCTATCCGGCCCACCTGCATCAACAATTCAACGCTCTTCAGATTAATGATGTCCCGTTCAATCTCGATCAAGACGGGCTCCGCGCTACTCAGATGCCGAATTAGTATCTTTACTTTGGTGCCTTTATCGCCCCGGATAAGCTGGACGACTTCCAGAAGACTGAGGCCTTGAATGCTTACACCATCGACTTCGAGGATCACATCCCCAGGTCTTATTCCCGCCGCCTCGGCAGGTGTGTCGGGCATGGGCGCTAGGATCGTCATCACACCGTCGCGGATACCAACCTCGGCCCCAATGCCGCCGAAGAAACCTCGGATGTCCTCTGTTTGCAGGGAGTATTGTTCGCTGTCTAAGAACCCGGCATAGGGGTCGCCCAGGGCGACAAGCATACCGCGAATGGCGCCATCGCTGATCGCGGCAGGATCAAGTTCGCCGCCGTCAATATGCTCTTGGACCAGCAAGTCCCACACCTCGCCTAGGCGCTGGAACTCGGCGGGAAGGTCCTCAATCGCGGTGTCAGGTTCATCGCTACCGCCGAAACAGGCAACGGCCAACAACAAAACGGCCGCCAAGATGGCAACCGAAAGATAGCGAAGGGAGAATCGAGTGCTGGCCACGGGTAATCACTCCTGCCGTGAAGCGGAATCCGCCTTCCTATATCAAGTGATTCCAAGGTCCGGGGCATCCACATTGCAGGCTTCGATTGTACCATAGGGCATGCCCGGCTTAGACTCCAGCCACCCTGCCGAAAAAGCTTTTATGCCAACCCAGGAAGCCACATTGACACTGATTTCGGCAAGCTGCTAGCATGGCAAAATCCGGGCTAGCCCAGCCTAGAACTGGCCGAGCTGCCCACAAAACGGAAGGTGAACCTTGCCAGGAATTTCGGCCTATGGCGCTTACGTCCCCAGATACCGGTTAGGTGCAGAAACCGACGGTTGGGACCCAGCCGGACAACGCTCGGTGGCCAACTTCGACGAAGACAGCGTCAGCATGGCGGTGGCGGCAGCCATCGACTGCCTGAACGGGCGGGAGCGGGAAGAGATCGACGGTCTGCTCTTCGCCACCACGACTCCGCCCTACGCCGAGAAACAATGCGCGTCTATCATTGCCACCGCGTTGGACCTGCGCCGGGATATCTTCACCGCCGACATAACCGATGTGTTGCGGGCCGGCACCACAGCCTTGAAGTCGGCATTGGACTCCGTTGCGGCCGGTTCGGCCAAGAATGTTCTGGTGGTGGCCAGCGACAACCGGCAGGGAGCGCCCAAAGGCGAGGCTGAGAGAACCTCCGGAGACGGGGCCGTCGCTTTCATCATTTCCGAAGATGCGGTGATCGCCGAACAGGCCGGTTCGTACACGATAACCGAGAACATGATGGACACCTGGCGCAGCGCTGGGGACCAGTTCGTCCGCTCCTGGGAAGACCGATTTGCCATTGAAGAAGGCCTGGAACGGATCATGGGAGAGGCGGTTTCCGGTTTCATGGAGAAGGAGGGCGTTTCGGTCAAGGACGTAGCCAAGCTGGCCCTATATTCCCCCGACGCCCGGCGTCACGGACAGTTGGCGCGGCACCTTGGCTTCCAACCGGAACAGGTGCAGGACCCGCTATTCGGCCGGATGGGAAACACCGGCGCTGCTTTTTCATTGATGCTGTTGGCTGGCGCTTTGGAAGATGGGTCGCCAGGCCAGTTGCTACTCACAGTAGCCTACGGCGACGGCAGCGATGTGCTGGGCTTCCGGACCACTTCAAAGATCGGCGAACGAGGGCACGGCTTGGGCGTTTCTGGATTCCTCGACTCGGGCCAGGTGCTGGAAAGCTACGAGACCTACGCGAAGTGGCGGAATGTCTGGCTCACCGACTCATCGTCGAGACGGCCAGATCCCCAGTCGCCGTCGGTCACGGCGCTGTGGCGGGAGAGCGACCAGAACATCAAATTCCACGGGGGGGTCTGCAACCAGTGCGGTTACGTGCAATACCC
>VFHG01000212.1 GCA_009392075.1 SAR202 cluster bacterium | reverse complement strand
TCTGGACACGACGAGGTGATTGTTTCGTAGCGTATAGCTCGAAATAGAAAACCCCGTACGTCGGGCCCAGGCCAATGTCTACCATCGCCCCTCGACCCCGGATTGTACCCAGTCGGGCGAACAAGCAACCCAGAGTTGGCCGGGCCCGATTTTGTGCCCGACGAATCCGCCGGTTCTCTGAGTTTTAGGAACAACATATTCGTGGCTTCCTACATGCGATGGGAGACCGTTTCACCCCTACTGAAACAACGCCACTCGTTTGACAATGAATTGCCCTCGCCGTAAAATCGCCAGGCATGGGAGCCGCTTAAAGGCACCCAGGAGAATAGGAATTAGATGATTCGGATTCGGCTTGCTCGGGTTGGCAAAAAAGGCCGGCCTTCTTACAGAATAGTGGTAGCAGACATTGCCGCACCCAGGGACGGTTCCTACCTAGAATGGATCGGGAACTACGACCCGATGCAAAATCCCCCCGCAGTTACCTTGAAGACTGAGCGTGCCGCCCATTGGCTGAGCATGGGCGCGATTCCTTCGGACGCAGTTGCCAGGATCATGGATGCGAACGGTTTGATGGTGCGCACTCCGACCCAAAAAACCGACACCAAGAAATCTGGGGAAGAGGAAAGTAGCGCCCCCGCAGCAGTGGCTACTCCCGCACCCGAAGCTGCAGCAGTTGAGGCTCCCGAAGAGGAGGCCGCCCCCGTGGAAGCTCCGGTAGAGGAAGCTTCGGCAGAAGAAACGGCGGAAGAGGAAGCCCCCGCCGAAGAGCCAGCCGCTGAAGAAGCCTCTGCTGAAGAAGAGCCGGAAGCCGAAGAAGAAGCCCCCGCTGACGAAGAGGCCGCTGAATAACAGCGTTCTAGGACTTAACCTCTTCCCCGCACCACTGAAAATCATATGAAAGAACTGATTGAGTACATCGCCCGTTCGTTGGCCAGCGACCCCGACGCCGTGGTAGTAACCGAATCCATCGAAGACGGCCGAACCGTCTTTCGGCTCCAAGTTGCCGACGAAGATAAGGGCAAGGTTATCGGCCGTCAGGGCCGCGTTGCCCAGGCCATGCGCGTTCTTCTGCGCGTGGCAGCAGTAAAAGACGGTTCCCAAGCCGTCTTGGTAATCGTATAACTCCCTCCGCTCCCTGGCCCGGCCCCTTGCCGTCTTCTGGACTCAGCCATGTCTGATTCTTCCGTCCCCCGTGGCCTTGTGGCCGTGGGTCGTATCATTGGCGCCCACGGAGTTGAGGGCGAGATACGAGTGAAGGCCACCAGCGACGTTCCAGGCCGATTCGACGAGGGCACTAGGCTCTTCGTGTCTGAGGACGGCATCGTTCCCGAAAAGCGGACGTACCGGATAGATAAAAGCCGCACAACTGGGTCCAAGGGCAACGATGTGTTGATCATCGCGTTCCAAGGATTTCGAGACCGCGATCAGGCCCTGCGCCTGTCCGGACTCTGGCTCTGCGTGGACCAGTCCGACGTGCCATCAGCCGAAGAGGGTGAGTTTTTTCACTACCAACTCATCGGTCTGAAGGTCCGCACGGTAGAAGGCGAAGACCTGGGAGAAGTAGCAGAGATCCTGGTGACCGGAAGCAACGACGTGTATGTGGTCACCGGCGGTGAGAAAGAGGTCTTGGTGCCTGCCCTGAGCAAAGTAGTGCGCAAGATAGACATCGATTCTGGGTTTATGGTGGTTGATTTGCCCGAAGGTCTGCGCTGAAACCGCTTTGACCCTTGCTTTGGCCTAGTGCTAGAATCGAGGCTGGAAGGCACCATCTGGAATCAATGAATCAAGCGCTTGCGGAAATGACGGGCCACCTATGCAGGCCTATCTCCTCAGGAGGTCGGGACTATGTCAGGTCACTCTAAATGGTCAACCATCAAGCACCAGAAAGGCGCCGCCGACGCCAAGCGCGGTGTCCTGTTCACCAAGATTAGCCGTGAACTTACGATCGCAGTGAAGAACGGCGGCGGGGCCGACCCGGATATGAACTTCCACCTCCGCTTGGTGTTGGACAAGGCCAAAAGCTCCAACATGCCCCAAGATAGCATCTCTAGGGCCGTAAAACGCGGCACCGGCGAAGGCGCCGAGGGCGAGACCTTAGAAGAGATCACCTACGAGGGCTACGGGCCCGGAGGCGGCGCAATCCTCTTGCAGGCCTTAACCACCAACCGGAACCGCACCGCGTCCGACGTGCGCTCAGCCTTTAGCCGCGGCGGCGGCAACCTTGGTGAAAGCGGCTGTGTTGCCTGGAACTTTGACCACCTGGGCGTGATCGGCCTCGAGATGAAAGACGAAGAACGCGGTGAAGAACTGGTTCTGCTTGCCATCGACGCCGGAGCGGACGACGTGAAATTGGAGGATGATTTCCTGGAGATTTTCACGGCCGTCGACCAGTTGCAGAAAGTTCAGAAGGCGCTAGAGGATGAAGGCGTCCCACCGGATGCGGCCCAGCTATCTATGGTTCCGAAGACGACCATCGCCTTGGACGACAAACAGGCGGAACAGACTCTCCGGCTTCTGGACACCCTGGAAGATTTGGACGACGTGCAGAAGGCCTACACAAATGCCGATTTTTCCACGGAGGTCCTGGAACGTTATCAGACTGAAGCCTAGCAAAAAATAAAAATTAATACGGATGGTTCGACAAGCTCACCACGAGCGAATTGGGTGGTCTAACCGCTCATCCTGAGCCTGTCGAAGGACTCTGCAATCGAACGGTAAACGGGTGGTGTAATGGGAATATTGGGGATCGACCCCGGTACTTTGAAGATGGGATACGGCGTGATCGGCGATGGCCCCAATCCCCGTGCCGACGACTACGGTGTGATCTCACTCCCTCGCAAGATGCTACTGGAACAACGGTTATATCAACTCCACACCCACATCCTCAACCTTATAGCGATATTCCATCCCACCGCCGTTGCCGTGGAACAACCTTTTATGGGCAAGGGCGAACGTAGCTTTCCCGGTTCGGCCTTGGCCATCGGCCAAGCCCAGGCCGCAGTCTTCATCGGCGCGGCCAGTCAGGGCATCCCCATCTTCAAATACGCCCCCGCCCAGGTGAAGAGCGCCGTGGCCGACTACGGGGCTGCCTCCAAAGAACAGATGCGCCAGATTGTGACTGCCACACTTGGGCTGAAAGAAATCCCTGATTCCGATGCCGCCGACGCTTTGGCTGTGGGCTTATGCCATCTGATCCAGGAACAAGCCCACGTGGTTGTGGGCCGAATCATTACGCCGGGGCAGGAACGCTGAAATCCCCAACCTCGCTGTGACGATGATGAAGGTGTGTAGATGATAGTAGGCGTCCATGGGACTCTTGAGACCACCGGCCCCGACTGGGTCCATGTCCGCGTCGGCGGAGTAACGCTGCAGGTGTTCGTTCCGGCCAACACTGTCTCCGGCCTAGGCGCCCTTGGTTCACAGGTCACCCTGCATACCCACCTGCGGATCCGTGACGACGAGCCGGTACTCTTCGGCTTCATCGATGCTGCTGCCCTTGGCCTTTTCAGCATGCTCACCGCCGTTTCCGGCGTGGGTCCGAGGACCGCACTAGCCTTGCTCTCCAGCCTCGACCCAGCCCGGCTGCAGACAGCGATCGTTACCGGGGACACCACAGCCTTGTCGTCGGCACAGGGTGTGGGCAACCGCACTGCCAGTCGAATAATCCTGGACTTAAAAGGTAAGCTGGAGGACGCCGAGTTCGCGGAGATCGGATTCTCAGGCGACGTCGACGGCCAAGTGATTGCTGCCCTCACCGCCCTGGGCTACTCACCGGCCGAGGCCAGGGCCGCTGCCGCGACTCCGGCAGTGGCTGCCGAATCAGAGGTGGACGACCGCATTCGCGTAGCCCTGCAGCAGTTCGCCAACCGGTAGGTAAAAACATGCTATTGATACGCTGGACGTGCGGCAAACCCCATCCCCTTATATAATGTTTTGACGAAGCAATCGCGGGGGACGCGTTAGACGATGGCAACCTACGCCCGAGGCAAAAAATGGGCCGATGCCGGCAGCGATATCCAGAAGGTCTGGAACCCCGACGTTCAGCCCGAAGACCGCAAGTTCCAGTTGGTGGCCGACTTCGAGATGACCGGCGACCAGCCCGCCGCCGTAGCACGCCTGGTTGAGGGCGTTGAGAACGGCGCCACCCGTCAGACCATGCTGGGCGTCACCGGCTCAGGCAAGACCTTCACGATGGCCAACATCGTCCAACAGGTGCAGCGCCCCACACTGGTCATGGCCCATAACAAGACCCTGGCGGCCCAACTGGCCTCCGAGTTTAAGGAGTTTTTCCCCCACAACGCGGTGGAATACTTCGTTTCCTACTACGATTATTACCAGCCCGAAGCCTACGTCCCTCAGTCGGACACCTACATTGAGAAAGACTCCAGCGTCAACGAGGAACTGGACAAGCTCCGGCTGTCGTCGACCACCTCGTTACTCACACGCCGCGATGTTCTGATCGTCGCCTCTGTTTCCTGCATCTACGGTCTCGGCGACCCCAACGACTACTTCAACCTGGTGGCCCAGGTAAAAGTCGGTGAGACCCGCAATCGCAGCCAGTTGGTCCGCCAATTGGTGGACATGCAGTACGAACGCAATGACATGGACCTAGCCAGGGCCAAATTCCGGATCCGTGGCGATACCTTGGAGTTGGTGCCTGCCTACGAAGAAGCTGCCGTGCGAATACAGTTCTTCGGTGATGACGTGGAGCGTATCGTTCAGGTGGACCCGCTGACCGGTGAGGTCTTGGCTGACCTCGCGAAGGTGTCCATCTATCCGGCCAATCACTTCGTCACGTCCAAAGAGAAGATGGAGTTGGCCGTTGTCAGCATCCGGGAAGAACTGGAATGGCGTCTTAAAGAGCTGAAGGACTCCGGCAAGATACTGGAGGCCGCCCGGTTGGAAAGCCGGACCCACTATGACTTGGAGATGATGCAAGAGACCGGGTTCTGTTCAGGTGTGGAGAACTACGCCCGCCACCTGTCCCAGCGGCCCCCGGGAAGCGCCCCCTGGACGTTGCTGGACTACTTCCCTGACGACTACCTGATGTTTGTGGACGAGTCGCACATGACGCTGCCCCAGGTCCGAGGCATGTACCGGGGTGACATCTCTCGGAAGACCACCCTGGTGGACTTTGGCTTCAGGCTGCCATCGGCCTTGGACAACCGGCCCCTGAACTTCGAAGAGTACGAGGAACACATCAACCAGGTCGTCTACGTCTCGGCCACGCCCGGATCCTTCGAGCTGCAGAACAGCAGGTCAGTGGTGGAACAGGTCATCCGGCCGACGGGATTGCTGGACCCAACGCTAGAGGTCAAACCTACCGAAGGCCAGATAGACGACCTCCTGCAGCAGATAAAAGAACGAGTGGAAAAATCCGAACGGATTCTGGTCACGACGCTCACCAAGCGGATGGCCGAAGAACTGGCCGACTATCTATCGGAGATGGGCATCCGCAACACTTACCTGCACTCAGACATCCAGACCCTGGACCGCATCGAGATACTGCGGGACCTACGCATGGGCGTTTACGACGTCATAGTGGGCATCAACCTGCTGCGGGAGGGCTTGGACCTGCCTGAAGTGAGTCTGGTGGCCATCTTGGACGCAGACAAAGAGGGCTACCTGCGTTCCGAGACCTCCATGGTCCAGACCATCGGCCGGGCGGCCCGCCATGCCAACGGCCACGTCATCATGTACGCCGACCGGATGACCGATTCCATGAAGCGGGCCATCGACGAGACCAACCGCCGCCGGACAATTCAGGCCGAGCACAACAAGCAGCACGGCATCGAGCCTCAGAGCATCCAGAAAGAGGTCCACGACATCACCGAAGGCATCAAGGCCATCGCTGAAAGCCGGAACCGCTACAACGTGGTGCGCAAAGAGATGTCCCGCACCGACATGTTCAGGGTTGTCAAGGACCTGGAAGTGCAGATGAAAGAGTCGGCCAAGAGTCTCCAGTTTGAGAAAGCCGCCCAGTTTCGCGACGAGATATTTGAGCTCCGCCGTCTCCTAGCCCTGGAGGAAAAGATCATCGGCCCAGGAGACCTTATGCTCGAAGACATAGCCGCGCCGGAAGAAGAGCCGGCGTAGGTCAGCCCTTCCCAATTCGCGGCTCTTTTTCACCTACGGCAAGAAACTAAAAACAAAGATGGCATCCCGATACAATCGACATGCCATCTTTGTTCTTCATCTGTCATTCCGAGGCGCTAGACGGGGAATCTCATTGCCAGCATCAACATGTTCCACCAAAGCAATGAGACCCCTCGCTCCGTGTTCAAACACGGGGAAGAGCGTAGGGGATGGCATTCAACTCCAACCCTACTCCGTAATATCCCATCCCAAGAAGTTGCAGACGGCCTTACCCATGATCAACTCCTTGTCGGACTCGGAGAGCCAGGGCAGTTCTTCGGTGAACATGGTCACACATTGTTTCCAAGAGCATGGCATGCGGGTGATGTCGGTGCCCCAGAACATGCGCTCCGGACCGAACGCGTCGTAGATTTGGTGCAGGTAGTCGTGGATGCTGCTGAACGGGTATGACCCGCTGGAATAGCTGGGCGCGCCGGTGGCCTTGATCGCCACGTTGGGGTACTTGGCCAAGGCCAACATCTCCGGCAGGGAAGCGAAGCATTCGGCGTCGGTCGTGCCGCCGACCCGGCCCAGGTGGTCGACGATCAGCTTCAGCTTCGGGTATTTCTCCGCTATTGGGGCGACCATGGACATGTAATTGGACGCCATCAATGCGATGGGAATGCCCAACCGCTCCGCCTCCGGCCAGACCCATTCCATGGTGCCGTCCTTGGGCCAGGTTGCCTGGTGAGGCTGGGTGAAGCTGAACCGGAAGCCCAGCATGCCCGGTTGGCCCAACCATCCGTCAACCAAAGAGTGGCTTTCGGGTTTGTCCAGAGGGATCTTCCCGAGGATGGAAAGACGGTTGGGGTGCGCCTTGGCCGCATCCAAGGCCAAAGAATCCGATTCCGGGTCCCAACTGGGCGGGTGGATGATTGCGGCGTTGATGCCGCCCTCATCCATCTCTTTAAGCAGGTCGTCAGCGGTGAAATCGGGAATCTGCCGGTGGCCGGGATTGCCCGGAATATGGTTGGCCCAGAGATGCACCTGGGCGTCTACGATCAACATTCTTAACGTCTCCTAGAATTCGGTCTGTTTCGTTATCGTTCGCCTCGCAGCTATTTTGTCATTCCGAGCGTCAGCTGAGGAATCTCCTTGCCGAGCATCAAAATGTTCAACCAAAGCAAAGAGACCCCACCCTAGCGCTCGGGGTGACAAAAAAGCGAAGTTGGTTACCCGCCATCCACCACCCGGTGCAGCCGAGCCAACAGCGCCCCGTTCTCTTCGGCTGAGAAATTGTCCACCGTGGGAACGGCGTCGCCGGTTGTGCCGTCC
Organism: SAR202 cluster bacterium; assembly: GCA_009392075.1. Next base: position 9,267 of record VFHG01000212.1, on the reverse strand, counting down.
ACCACGCCGGCTTCGATCATGCCGTGGAGCATGGCGGTCTCGGACTCAACCGTGGGAAGCAGTTTCTTTCCGGATATCTGGGACATCGCCGCCACCAAGCCGTACCCGCCCCAGTTGGACACACTGGCGATGACCAGCCGGTCGACCTGGTTCACAGCAGGATAGTCGGGCAGGGAATCCACCGTCGGTATCACCTCGGCTAGGTTTCCCATGCCGATCTCGTTGCCCCCGTCGCCGATTCCAACCGAAGAGATGTCAGAGTCGAAGAGGTAGTCTAGGCGGGCGGTGTTGGGCGAGATATCGACGTACCGCATGTTCAGGTAGGTGTCGTCCCTGGTGCGGCCGCAGCGTTCGATGGAGATCAGCAGAGAAGGCTTGACCCGCTCCAGGATGCCCTTGGCATGTTCCTTGCTGGGCTCGATTCCGTCGATGGGAAAATCGATCACATCGGAACCGTTGGCGTACTTACGCAACACCGGAGTGGTGTACTCGTCACTGACGTAGGTTACTGTGCGGCCCAAGCCCTTCAGCGCCTCGCCGATGGCTATGGCTCCGGGCGGCCCGTCGGTCTCCGGCTTTCCGGCCATCACGACATAGAAGCCGGTGACGATTATCACGCCGCCTGGATGATCTATGATGAACTGGGCAGCTTGAGAGCAGTAGTCGTCGGGAAGATGAGGCCGCAAGGCCAGCATTCCCCGCTTGTCCTGAGACAGGATGATATCTTCGATACTTTCGTCCAAATCGTCTCCCCCGATCGCTGAAAGCTGATAGCTGTCAGCTATAAAACCGCGTAATCGGCGTCTCTCCCGTCTGTGATGAACATCCGGCCGGGAGCGTGGGTAATCATCAGCGGCGGTTTGCAGTTCAGAGCCACCGCCTGAGGTGTAACGCCGCAGGCCCAGAACACCGGCTCCTCGTCGTCCTTGATTTCCACCGAGTCCCCGAAGTCGGGCCGTGAGATGTCCGTGATCCCGATGTCGCGGGGGGTGCCGATATGTATCGGGGCGCCGTGGGTGGATGGGAACCGGGACGTCACCTGCACCGCCCGCACCACCTGTTCCCGTTTCACCGGCCGCATGCTAACCACCATCGGGCCCGAGAACATGCCGGCGGGAGTGGTCTGTATGTTGGTGATATACATGGCCACGTTGTTGCCAGTCTGTTGGTGCCGAAGAGGGATTCCCGCTTCCACCATGGCCGTCTCGAAGGAGAAGCTGCAACCTAACAAAAAGGAGACCAGGTCGTTGCGCCAGTAGTCGACGATGGTGTCTACTTCGGCGGTGAGCTGGCCGTTCTCGTAGATGCGGTACCCGGAGGCGTCGGTCCGAATGTCCGCACCGGGAGTTGTGATAACAGGCTCGATCTTACCTGGCTCAATCACCTCAAGCAGTGGGCATGGCTTGGGATTGCGTTGACAGAACAGCAGAAAGTCGAATGCAAGGTCCTTGGGGAGAATGGCCAGGTTGGCCTGGACGTGGCCCGGCGCAACTCCGGAGGTGATGCCTCGCCAGGCATTCGAGCGGATCTGCTGCCGGACTTCTTGGGCGGAACCATAGATGGTCTGCGTGCTCATAACTTCACTCCCTAACGGGCGCCACAGCGGTACCGCCATGATAGTTGCACCCCACTTTAGCGTCAATCGCTATTGACTGGCCTTGGGCCGGATTCAATGGGCGCCGATTAATAAGTCTTGTTTGGTATACTTTTTCTGGTATTCAAACCCACTGGAAGTATCGGGCCGGATCTTTGTACCACCTCTTTATCCTGGTTAATCATGGCGGCGAGCTCAGCGCGTTGGCGGACACTGCCGACCGCGCTGGTATGTCGTGCCAGGTGGGTATCGAGCTGCACCAGCTTGATGAAAACGGCGTCATGCCACCGGATGCGGTGATTTTGGACATGTCTTCGCTATCCCAGTCTGAAGCCCGTCTGATGATCGAAGAGTGCCATGATCGGAGACTTCCCGTGGTCGCCGCCGTGCCCAGAGAGGCGATGGTTGACTACGACCCGTCCCTCAATCCCGATGAGATGCTGTTCAGCCCGGTATCCGAGGCTGAGTTGACCGCCCGAGTGGGGCAGGCGATCTACCGGGTCAGCGGCCCGGTCGGTCTTAAATTACTGAAAGCCGGCGATCTTTCTATAGACCAAGAACGCTACGAAGTTACAGTGTCTGGCCGCCGAGTGGCCTTGACCTACAAGGAGTTCCAGCTCCTGGTGCTCTTGGCGTCCAACCCCGGCCGGGTTTACACGCGGGAAGCGCTGCTGAGCCAGATCTGGGGCTACGACTACCTGGGCGGCACACGAACCGTGGACGTCCACATCCGTCGCCTCCGCTCCAAGGTGGAGTCCCCCGGCCACTCCTTCGTCGAGACCATCTGGAACGTGGGTTACCGCTTCAAAGCCCCGGCATAGCTCAACCGGCATCCGTCTATCAAGGCCACACATTCGCCTGTCGTTCGGAGCGTAAGCTGGGGAAACCCTAGTTTGCCAAAGTATATGGGGTCGGCTAGCATAGCTAGTTGTTTGGCTGTGGAATCTAAATTTATGCGCGCCGTGAACGACAACAGAAGGGCGGAAGAAATAACCAATGACGATCTATAACTTTGCCGCGGGACCGGCTACTTTGCCCGCTGAGGTGCTTCAAGAAGCCCAACGGGATCTGGTCTCGCTACCGGGGGTTGGGATCTCACTGCTTGAGATGAGCCATCGCTCAAAACCGGTGGTGGAGATGATCGAGAGCGCCGAGCAGGACATCCGCGATCTGGCCGGAATACCGGACAACTACCAGGTCTTATTCCTCCAAGGAGGGGCGTCCCTGCAATTTTCCATGGTACCCATGAACTTGTTGACCCCCAACGGCCATGCCAATCATATAGTCACGGGAAATTTCGCCAATCTGGCCCTGAAAGACGCCCAAAAAGTCGGTGATATCAGGCTGGCCGGTTCCACCGAGGATTCAAACCATGACCGCATCCCGAGTCAAGAGCAATTGGACCTGGACCTTGCGGCCGACTACGTGCACTTCACCGGGAACAACACGATCTACGGCACCGAATGGGCAACGGAGCCCGCAACCGGCGATGTTCCATTAGTCGGGGACCTATCCTCCAACATCTTCAGCAAGCCGATCGACGTATCTAAATACGGCCTGATCTATGCCGGCGCGCAGAAGAACCTGGGGGCGGCCGGAGCCACGTTGGTGATTATTCGGGACGACCTGCTGCCCCGCAGCCCGGAAAGCCTTCCCTCCATGCTCAGCTACAATGTCCATGCCAAGGGAAAGTCGGCGCACAACACGCCGCCGGTGTTTTCGGTCTACATCTTGGGTCTGGTGGTCAAGTGGTTGTCCCAACAGGGCGGCTTGGAGTGTATAGGTCGCCTGAACGATGACAAAGCCAAGACCCTCTACGACCAGGTAGACTCGTCCGAGTTTTTCAGCGGACACGCCGTTCCTGAACACCGCTCCCGCATGAATGTCACATTCCGGCTGCCAACCCCTGAGCTGGAGACCCAATTTGCCACCGAGGCGGCTTCCGAAGGGCTTGTGGAGCTCAAAGGCCACCGTTCGGTGGGCGGCATCCGGGCGTCGGTTTATAACGCCTTTCCCAAAGAGGGCGTGGAGGCCCTGGTGTCATTCATGAAGCAGTTCGAGCGGACCCACGGCTAATACTAAGACCCCCCTTTACCAAACTGATCGGAGCCAAGTATGACGACCCTAAAACTGGCATCTGGAGCATCCATCGAGATCGACGACCTTCTGTATTCGTTCGTCAGAGACGAGGCGGTCCCAGATTCGGGCAAGTCCGTGGACGAGGTTTTCAACATACTCGGTGAGCTCGTGGAGCAATTCGGCCCCAAGAACCTAGAACTTCTGGACAAGCGCACAACGCGCCAGGCCAAGATCGACGGGTATTACCTGGCCAAACGGAAGGCTGGTTGGGCGCCCACTGCAGACTCGGCATCCAACGACGCGGTCGAATTGGGGAAATTCCTAGTGGATGAGGGCTATCTGGAACCGGAATCGCCCATCGAAGTTAGCATGACGACCCCGCAACTCGACTTAGAGATGTCCCAGAACGGCCCTGAGCTTGTCACCCCGGTCAATATCGCCAGCATGGCTGTGGGCGGCGCCAATGCAAGGTGGGGCAGCCTTTATGATGCCTACTTTCTCAGCGACATCCACTCCGAGATCGACCGCGATTCCAGCCTTGACGAGCGCTTGCAAATGGTGGTTGACCAGACAAATGAGTATCTCGACGGCCATGTGGCCGGGTGGGAGAACGGTCTGGGATTCAAAGACTTCGTGTCTTACTCCTTGAGCAAGAACCCGGACGGAAGTTTCTCGCTTTGGGGCCATACTGCGGACGGTGCAGAAGCCGGACTGAAAGACCCCAACCAGTTCTTAGGCTTCAACCAAGAGGGAGACCAACTGGCCGAGTTCTTCTTGGAAGACAACGGCATGAAGCTGCAGTTTCAGCTTTACGACGGCGGCAAGGTTAACGGAGAAAACGGTCAATTCAAAGACCTGATCGTGGAATCGGCAGTCACTAACATCGTTGATTTCGAGGACGCGGTGGCCATTGTTGACGCAGAGGACATGGTCCTGGCTCTGCGAAACTACTTGGGGCTGATTCGCGGTGACATCCAGGCAAGCAGTTCCCGTGGCGCCCTGAAGGCGATCAACGCCGACGTTAGATTTACGGGCGCAGACGGGACACCGAAATCGGTCAAAGGCACCAGCTTGATGTCCGTCCGCAACGTCTCGCTGCATATGTATACGGACATGGTGAAAGTGGACGGCCAGGAGATTTCCGAGCGGATGCTCGGTGTGTTACTGACGACACTGATTGCGACCTCCCACGACAAAGGCTCTGATGAAAGGGCCCCCAACAGCAAAGCGGGCTACGTTTACCAGGTCACACCCAAGCTGCAGACCTCCGAAGAAGCGGCCGAACAGGTACGTTTCTTCGAAGCCGTCGAAGACCGTCTGAGCCTGGCTAAGAACACGATTCTTCTCGGAATCATGAACGAAGAACTGGGGATGACCCTGCAATTGGCGGAATCTCTCCGGGCGGCCCAGAGCCGGGTGTTCTTCACCAATACCGGGTTCCTAGACCGCACCGGTTCCCAGATACGGGTGCAGACCCAGGCAGGGCCGGTTGACCTGCGTGACGACCTCACCAGGTCGGTTTTCAACACCAGCTACGAGCTGCACAACGTCGATATCAGTCTCAGGGCCGGGGTCCATAACCAGGGGAAGATTGGCAAGGGCATGCAGGTTAAGAACCGGGCCATGGTTGAAATGATGGAGAACAAGATCAACCATCCCAGGAGTGGGGGCAACACCGCCTGGGTCCCAGCGCCCAACCCCAGTCACCTTCACTCGATGCATTACCACATGATCGACGTCGACCAGGTGCAGCGCACGATGGAAGATTCTCCGTCCCCTGCGATTTCCAGGCGCGATCTTTTGACATTCCCGGTACTGGAGCCTGAGAAGGTGGCTGACCCGAAGGCGAAAGAGACCCTGTTATTGAGCTACGCCCATAGCATGGTCGCTTACGTGGAGCCTTGGGTGCACCGGGGCATCGGGTGCAGCGGCGTGCCCAACTTCAGCCAGATCGAGGAGATGAAAGACCGGGCAACCGAGCGGATTGACGGCGCGATAATCGCCAACTGGCGCCTCCACGGCGTGGTCAGTCAGAAGGAGATCGAGGACGCGGTGAAGAAGGCGACCGAGATACTTGACCAGCAGAACCAGGGACAACCCGGTTATGCGCCGATGACGGACACCGAGGAGAAACGCTTCGGCCTGTTGCAAGAGCCGGTGATCGCCGCCGTATTGCAGATAATCGACGATGCCCTGTCGTCTCCCAGCGCCTACGTGGAGCCGGCCCTTTTCAGATACCGCAAGGCGGTCAAAGCCGCCTCCAAGTAGCGCCGCCCGTAACCCGGAATTAACCGGAAACCCGGAATCCGAGGATGAGGTAGGACGATCAATGGTCGACCAGCTAGCCCGCCCGAAGGATAAGGTTGAGATCTATTGGTTCTCTGAGCAGCCCAATGGCTACGTTAGAGACGAAGATCTTGATAAGTACGACGCAACAAGGTTCTTGTTTCCAAATTCCTACTTCGACCCACAGAAAGCCCATGTGTTGTACAACGAGTATCACGAACAGTACGCCTTGGTCGATGAGGTTGGCTTCGATGGAATAATGACCAACGAGCACCACACTGCTTACTGGTGCATGAAGCCATCGGCCAATCTAGACGCCGCAGTCCTTTCCAAGATCACCAAGAAGGTCAAGATTGCCATCTTGGGCAACGTCATCGCGATCAACGACCCGGTGCGGATGGCCGAAGAGATAGCGATGTTGGACTGCTATTCCGGCGGCCGAATCATTTCAGGATTCGTGCGTGGCAGCTCCGTCGAGACTTTGCAGGCGGGTATTGATCCCACAGAGAACAGAAGCCGGTTCGAAGAAGCCCACGACCTGATACTCAAGTGCTGGAACACCCCCGGCCCGTTCCGCCACGAGGGCCAACACTTCCAATACCGGGTGGTGAACCCGTGGGTGCTTCCCATGCAGAAGCCAAATCCGGACATCTGGTTCCCTGGCACCGGCAGCCCGGAGAGCGTTATCTGGGCGGCTGAACACGGCTATCCCTATCTGAATCTACAGGTGATCCGCGGCCAGACGGAGTGGTTGAAAGAGGTATACATCCAAGTAGCCAAAGAGGCCGGGTACACTCCAGGTCCCGGAAATTTTGGGGGCAACGTTCTGGTTTTCTGCGCCGACACCGATGGAAAGGCCCAGGAGATTGGGCGCACTTACATGTGGAACGATAGGCACCGGTTCAAGGGCCCCGCGGAACATAACGACCCTCCCGGATACCGGTCACGCGCCGCCGTTGATGTGATCAGGAAGATTCCGGCTGGTGTCGGGGTCCGGTTGGGGCAGCACAAGATGTCTTATGAGGAACTCCAAGAGGCCGGTAGCATCGTGGTCGGTAGTCCCGACACGGTGATCAAAGGACTGAAGAAGACCTTAGAGAGCGTGTCGCCAGGCTACCTGATCTGCTACGGCAACGAGGGTGACATGCCCCACGAAGAAGTCATGCGTTCCATCGAACTCATCGGCAAAGAGGTTATACCGGCGCTGCACGAGGTCCAGCTCAAGCCTTATGATTAGGGCATCGTCGATCAATTTGGGCGGCTCCATGCGTCAACCGGTAGCGGAAGGAGAGTGTGATGGCAGAAGGACTTGGCTTCGTAGACCCAACGGCAGGCGGTAGCGCAGCGGTGATTCAAATGGCGGCACGGCCCGCCGATCTCTCGGGTAAAGTCGTTGGGCTCTTGGACAACACCAAAGAACAGGCCGATATCATCCTCCAGACGGTGGGCGATGCGCTGCGCGAACGATTCGGTGTCGAAAGACTGGTGATTCGCCGCAAAGAGCATTACTCCAAGCCGGCCACCCTGGAGATCATCAACGAGATGGCAGACCAGGTGGATGTGGCCATCGCCGGTCTGGGTGGTTGAGGGTCCTGTACGTTGTGCAGTGTGTACGACACCGTCGAGTTCGAGAAACTGGGCATCCCATCGACAACCATCATCACCTCGGCCTTTAAAAAGGCGGCCGATTTCCAATTCCGCGGGAAGGGCATGCAGCGCCACCCCTACGTTGTGCTCCCGCATCCCGTGAGCAACCTCGAGCCTGCCCAGATGCGAGAATTGACTCTGCAATATGTGGATGAAGTGGCGAGCCATCTCAAAAGCTAATCTCCAAATGCTGATCTCTAAGTAGAAGGAGAGGAGTAGCCCGTTGAACGAACAGGTAGATGAATTCGAGTTCTTCCTAGAGAAGGAATGGTCCGACGGATTCCCTGTGGTCACCCCCACTGAAGAACGCATCGCGCGGATGCTCACCGGCACGGCTCGCGACCACGATGACGTCATCGGCCCTATCCCTCCCGCGATGGAAGTCGCCACTGTTCGTTCTGTAGCGGTCCACGCCCTCATGGCCGGCTGCCGCCCCGAGTACCTGCCCGTGGTGATTGCGGCCACGGAACTGATGCTCCGCGACGAATTCAACGTGAACGGCGTTCAGGGCACCATGCACGGTGTGGCTCCCATGATGATCGTCAACGGCCCCTATGCGGCCGATATTGGGATCCACGGCGGAAACGGCTGCATGGGGCCTGGCTTTCGCGCCAATGCCACCATCGGGCGGGCCATCCGGCTGATCCTGATGAACCTGGGCGCTGGAATTCCCGGCGTTTCCTCAATGACCATCTTTGGGATGCCCTCCCGGTTCACCTACTGCCTGACTGAGAATATGGAAGATCATCCGTGGGAAAGCCTCTCGGTATCCAAGGGCTATTCCGGCGATGAGAACGTCATCACCATGGCCATGGTCGAGTCGCCCCGCTTCTGCTTCGACGATGTTAGCGACGAGCCCATTCGTCTGATGAATGGAATAGCCGACACCATGGTCGCCATGGGTTCTTGGAACATGCACACCCGCTCCGATATGGTCGTTGCCATGGGTCCGCAGCACGCGGCGATCTGCGCCAACGCCGGAATGAGCCGCGCCGATGTGCATAGCCGGTTGTGCGAGATGGCCGGCCGCAAAGTACGGGACCTGAAGAACGGGGGCAACTGGCGAAGAGAGCGCGCTTTGGCTTTCCCCATCGAAGTTGATCCGGACGACGATGACTTCTTCATCCCGGCTATCAAAAACCCAGAGGACTTGCAACTTATCGTGGCCGGTGGTTGGGGCCCATGCACCGCGGTCTGTCATGGCTGGAGCGGCGGGAGCCGGGCCGTCCACGCCAGTTATCATGCCTAGTTGCCGGGCCTAGTTAGTTCTGGGACTCAAGGTACGGACTGTCCGCGGTGTCCAGGCATCCCGGGATGTTGTGGACGCAATAGTCGTCATGGCCACTGTCCAACTCTAGAGGAATGCCAAATTCGTTCCCCGAGTACATCAGGTCGTTGGGGTCATCGTCCACGTGGGCTGACCGCAAACTGCCAACGTCAGACACGTAATTTGTGGCACACGGGGCTGCGGCTCCGAAGGCGCGGAACAATTCATGGACCATCGTCGCCGGTTGGTTGGTGCAGATATTGTTGCCATCCTCGATCCTTTTGAAGAAAGAGAATGAAAAAGGCACCGAGTTGTATTTGGCCTGGACGCCGCAGACGAGAGAGTCGCCGGCTCGGCGCACAGATGGATACCACACCGCGTAGATCATTGTTTG
>VFHG01000211.1 GCA_009392075.1 SAR202 cluster bacterium | reverse complement strand
TGGGAGTTCGGTGCTAGCGACGGTGAAGTCCGGAGGGTGGAATGCGGCGACGTGGTTCCCCTAGACGACATGGATAGCAAAGGCCACACATCGCGGGTGATTGAGCCGGGTAACGTCATGTTCGTAGGGCTGGCAGATGACTAACGGAGGAAGAGAACAACATGAAAGCTAAAGCCATCTCTCACATCGCGGTCTGCGTGCGGGACCTGGACAAGTCCCTGGAGTTCTACCGGGACATCTTGGGTATGACGGTGACCATGGACGCCATCCAGGACACCACCGGAGGCTCTCGGTCGCAGACCTACAAACACCGGCGCGCCACCCGCCGTGTGGTCCACCTGGGCTGGGCCGAAAGCGAAGTGCCGTACCTGGTGATGACCTGCCATCCCGGAGACCAACCCGACGGCGAACCCATCAAGTTGGACCAGGTGGGCGTCAGCCACTACTCGTTCACGGTGGACGACCTGCCCGGCCTGGCGGAAGAACTAGCCGCCAAGGGCGTCAATATCCCGGGTGGCATCAACGCCTTTAAAAACTCCCAGGGAGAGCTAAGTTCGTTCTACGTGTTGGACCCAGACGGCATCCTGGTGCAGTTCGATCGTGGAGACGGGGGTTAGGGCTGGCGTTTGGTCATGGACAGCCGGGTTACCTCGGTGGAGGCAACCGCCTGAATTTCAAGGGAGTGGGCGCAAGATCGTTCGCCGGTTCGCGAAAATCCCAAAGGCGAAGCCGGACCCAAGCCCAAGGGCGACCCATCCTGGCAGGTCCATTGGTCTGCTCCGATCTCCGGGCAGCCCCTTGCTGTTACGCAGTATCGACGTAGCCTCGGAAAATCAACCCAAAGCCTAAATTGTCCCTGAAGTGAAAGTATAAGCCAGCATGATTTGCTGATCGATCAACATTTTCTAGCAAAATACTACGAGATCGGTTGATTGAATAACCAAATTCCATGTGGTGCACGCAACCGCCTCACTACTGGTCGGGGACTTGACCGCTCATTCTCAAGTAGCAACCACCTCTCCCGGGGTCAGCTCGGGCTTGCCACGGCGCAAGAAAGCGAACCAGACGGTCGTCACCAGACTGAGGGCGCCGGCGATTGTGATCGCCACCTCCCAACCCAACTGACCCGCGGCCAATGCTAGCGGGAACGCGCCCAGGAAGTGAAACCCCGGAGTGAACTGCAGCATCCCCATCACCCGTCCCCGCACCTCTGCGGAGGTCTCCACCTGAATCATGGTGGTGGCCAGCGGCCAGACCATCCCCACTCCCGTCACGCCCACCAGCGTGAAGAACACGAAGGTGGCCCAGAACCAGTCGGACCAGGCGAACAACGTCAGCACCGCGGTGAAGACCAACAGGCTCAGCAGCAAGGCGCGGTAGACGTGAGACCGCGAGATGGCCGGCAGGATCATGCTGCCCGCCAATGAACCGATGCCCGAGCCCAGGAATAGCAACCCAATCTCCCCAGCCCCGGCCCCCAGGACGTCTTTGGCCATGGCCGGCACGACCTGCATGTGGGACATGCCGAAGCCGCCGAAGGCGCAGGTGATGATGATCACCGTGAGGACCATCGGATTGTTCTTGATGTAGACCACGCCGTCGGCGAAGTTCCGGAAAACGGACTGGGTCACGGATGGCAAAGACCTGGGAAGGGGCCCGATCTTGGCGACCATGGCCATGCTCACCAGATAGCAACCGGCGATGACTGACAGGCTCGCGCCGACACTCCAGATCTCAATGATGACTCCGGCCACCGGCGGGCCGACCATGCGTCCCACGTGGACAGCCATGTTCTGCATCGCCACGGCGTCCAATATGGAACGCTGATCGACCAGGTCGCCTATCATGGTCATCCTGGCCGGCATGCTCAGCGCCTGCACCACGCCCATGGCGAATGCGGCGGTGTAGACGTGCCAGACGGCCACGATGTCGGTGATGGTCAGGAATGCCAGCGCCGCAATGATTCCGCCCACCGTCGCTTGGGTCGCTATCAGTATGTGGCGGCGGTCGAACCGGTCGGCCAGCACGCCGGCCACCAGCAGCAGCGATACGTTAGGCGCGCCATAGAGGAAGATGACCAGGCCCAGTTGGGCGGAGGAGTCGGTGATTTGCAGAACCAGCCACCCAATGACCATGAACTGGGTGCCCTGGCCGAGCCCCTGCAATGAGCTGCTCAGCCAATACCAACGGAAATTGTTCTGCCGCCAGACCGTGCCCAGTCGGCTGCGGTAGGCTCTCAGGCCGGACGCAGGCAGACTTGTCTCTTGGGTTTGCATCAGTCTAGGCTGCCCCGGCTGCGACGAAAACAGGAAATTTTCTGAAGTGTCCGTTCTGCGTTAGTGGCGGTGGTGGTTTGGAGACCGTAAGCCGGCCGGAATCTCATGATTGGATGCATCGTAGAGGGAGAGTATAGCGGATTGGTGAGGAGAGCCCTAGTTCGGGTCCCGTCGGGTATAATGGCCGCGGCCGGAAACGGCCGTCTACGCGACAGTCTATCACTGAGATTATTTAAGGTGCCTCGATGGCGAAACTTGTGCTCTATACCTTTGCGATATTCAAAGAACCTCGGCATAGCGAGTACAAATCGAATCATGCTAGAGATGCGAAGGATGAGCAAGGGTGCGCTCAAGGGCAAGATTACTAATGCACTAAAGGACACCAGCGAACTGTTGCTGGCTTTTGCCCGTGGAACTCGCTTGAATATTAGGGTAGGATTCCCGGCCCCAGACGAAATCACAACCGACGCTGAGTCATTTCAGACCCAGATAGACGAATTCTCAAAAACATTTGCAGACCTGGTTAGCGAATTCTCGGGTTGCAAATCGGACTGGGTCGGAGGGAAACTCATTGTATTCATCGATGATTTGGACCGGTGTCTCCCCGAGAACGTTATTTCAAGCTTGGAGGCGTTGAAATTATTTCTGGACGAAGCTCCTTGTGTGTTTGTCATCGGAGTAGACAGACTTGTTATCGAAAAAGCGGTTCAGGCTCATTACGGCAGCGCGCCGGGACACATGGGAAGAGATTACCTCGACAAAATAATTCAAGTGCCATTCGTAATACCGCCGGTAAGGCGTCAAGAGTTGCAACAACACTTCAGTCCTCTCGTTAAAGAATTCGATGAGCCCTGCTGGAAAATAGTGGATGTTGCATCTCATGGGAACCCAAGATTCTACTCCCAAGTTATTGCGTCTTGGAAAGTAATCAATGGCCTCGCTCCTCAAACTTTCCTCAACCTGGCTGACGATCCGATTCGCCGGATGGTTGTGATTGCAATTGCTGTCTCTCTTAGGTTTCCACGGCTACATGAATTAGGGATGTCATTTCCGATCGAATTTAAGATGTTTTATGACCGGTGCCAAGATCATGTTTGGAGCTTCTCTGTTGCGGGTACTCCGGGGCAAGAAGCGGTTGAATATCATGCTCATTGGGAAGGCCCTTCGACTCGCGTGTTTTTCCGGCAACTTGAAGTGGCGCTGAGGGATGCCGACAATCCCACGAAAGGGTCCTCGGGGGTATTCGAAAGGGCGTTCAGACTAGCCGCGCGTACTGGGCGAACTTAACACTCACAATTACGATCAGTCGAATAACCT
>VFHG01000210.1 GCA_009392075.1 SAR202 cluster bacterium | reverse complement strand
ATCGGCCGCTTTCTCCAAATCCGCGCTGGTCCGGCTGCAGATCGTGACCTTGGCGCCCTCTTCGGCCAGCACCTGAGCGGAGGCCCGGCCCAGCCCCTTGCTGGCCCCGCCGACGATGGCAACTTTATCTTTCAGTCCCAAGTCCATGGTTCGTCCTCTTGATACCCGGTAGATCGGGGTCATTTATTTGTCTGGAGTCTGCCTGCTGAAGGCAACAACGAGGATTATAGCAGGCGCGGAGCCGAAGCTGGCCCATGCTATACTCGAAACCTATCGCCGGCAGGCGAAATTGAGCCTGATGAGTAGCGTTTTGCAGCTTTGGGATGACGCCCTGGCCGAAGAGATCGAGCAGCACGCGGTGGAGATCGCCCGTGGCGCTGGGCGCATCTTGGCCGGGCACTTTGGCAAAAAGATAGAGGTCGAGTTCAAGGACGAGCACGAACGCGACCCAGTCACCGCCGCCGATAAAGAGACCCAGGAATATCTGACCGCCGAGATACTCAAGCGATTCCCTAAGCATGGAATCCTAGGGGAAGAGGGCACTAAGGAAGAGAAAGAGTCCGAGGAGCCAGCCAAGGACATCCTCTGGGTGCTGGACCCTCTGGACGGCACCACCAACTTCATGAACGGGCTGCCGGTTTTCGCTTCGTCCATCGGCGTGCTGTACCGGGGTTGGCCCATGGCTGCCGCGCTCTACTTGCCCTGGCCTACCAATGATGGTGGTTTCGTGCTCCATTGCCACAAGGGCGGCGGCTGTTTCGCCGATGACGAGCCAGTGAAAGTCTACGAATCCGACGAGCCGGTCCCGAGCCGTTTGATCGGTGTACCCGGATACTTCGGAGTCGGCCAGGGATTCACCGGTAAGTTGGCTGGGAAGGCTGGAGAGGTGCGCACAACTGGCAGCATCGCCTACGAGTTGGCCATGACGGCCCGGGGCGTGCTGCAATACGCCATGTTCGGCGCTCCCAGGCTCTGGGACATGGCCGGCGGGGCTTTGGCGGTGGTAGAGGCTGGTGGCACGGTGATGACTCGCTTTCGCGGAGAGAAGCGCTGGCACCCCATGGGATGCCTGGTGCCCAGCTGGGAAGAGAAAACTCCCACCATGAAGGAACTCAGGGGCTGGATGGCCCCATTGGTGGTTGGCAACCAGAAAGTGGCGCCGATGATTGCCGACAACGTCAAGCGCCGGTTCAGCCTGTCTTCCCAAATCAGAAAATTGACCTGGCCGTTACGCAAGCGGAAGAAAAAGCCAGAGTCCAAACCGGAGACCGAGCCCGATGCGGGATCCAAAACGTAGGAGCGGGTCTTCGACCCGCCCCGTTTGCGGTTTCCACGTTTGGAATAGATCTACCTAACCGAACATGGTTTCGAATATTGGGATCGGGTGGCCTTATGGCGAGGCGGGTTAAAAACCCACGCCTACGGGCATCAAGCGCCTGTGAATTGGGTAGAGGCACGGCATTGCCGTGCCTCGACGTCGCATAGCCCCCTGTTTCTCGGCGGGACAAACCTACGCCGTGTCTGGCTCCCAGCCCCAGGGTCGGGGGCCCCACCCGGCTTCGTAAATCTCGCCTTTCTTGATAGCCATTACGGGGATAACGGCTTTGTCGCTCTTCTTGCCGTCTCCCACGATGTCGTAGACCATCCAGTCGCCGTCCTTGATCTCCAGCACCGATAGGTCGGCCTGCTTGCCAACAGCCAGGGTGCCTAGGCGGTCGTCCACTTGAACGGCCTTGGCTGGGTTCTCGGTGGACATGGTCACCACCTGGTCGAAGGTGAATCCCATAGCCAGGAACCGGGTCATCATTTCGGTCATGCTGTGGACGGTGATCTGCCGGCCCGGCACCGTAAGGTCGGTGCTGATGCAGTGGGGCAGCACGCCTTGGTCCAGGACTTTCTCAGCCACGTCGAAAGTAAAATTCATCCGGCCGTGGGCGGTATCCAGCCAAACGCCCCGGTCATGGGCTTCTTTCGCCTCCGGAACCAACTTCCCGTTGCTGTCCAGCACGCCCCCGGGGTTGCCGGTGAAGAAATGGGTCACGATGTCGCCTTTGTCGAGGATGGGCAGCAGTTCGCGAATCACGTTGGCGTCGTAGCGCTTCAGGGTGTCGCCGATGTGGACCATCAGCGGCACTCCGGCTTCCACGGCCGCCCGTTTGGCCATCCTGGGCATCTCCATTCCCATGATCTCCAGGGCAGGAGAGACCATCCGGGCTTTAACACCGGTGATCACGCCATTGCTGCCCTTGATGGTCTCGATGGTCTTGTCCAGGTTGATGCTTTCCGGACTGAAGATGTCTGGGTTGGTGGCCAGGCCGGTCCGGCAGATGTGCAGGAAGCAGATGATCTCAGTGGCGGTGTTGGGAATGATGTGGGCCGGGAACCCGGCAAAAGTGTCGCACCCAGAGCTTCCCGCATCCACCATGGTTGTGACTCCGGCACGGACGCCGCCGATGTCGGGATCGACTCCGTTGTCGGTGACGCCGGAGTAGACGTGGGTGTGCAGGTCGATGATACCGGGGGTGACGACCTTGCCTTTAACTTCAACGACCCTTTTGGATTCCTCCGCCGGGATGTCCACGGCAATCTTGGCGATCTTGCCGTCTTCTATGGCAACGTCGGTGACGCCGTGGAGGTTCTGGGACGGGTCGACGACAGTGCCGCCTTTCACGATCAGGTCATACATGTGGGAAAGGGCCTCCTAAACACGCTGGAGATTACATAAGTAACACGCTGGCTGGGCCAGACGGCAAATTATACCGCGAATCAGGAGTGAATGAGATACGCCGGAAAGGGGAATTGTTATCGAGAGGAACCTATTTGAATAGGTCGCCGACGGACTGGCCTTTGTGGATACGGTAGATGGCCTCGCCCAGAAGCGGTGCAACGGAGAGGACGGTGAATTTGCCGTTCCGTTTCTCGGCTGACATTGGGATGGTATCGGTGACCACCACCTCTTTGAATTCGCTGTTGGCCATCAGCTCGGCCGCGTTTCGGGAGAGGACCGGGTGCGTCACGCAGGCGTAGACCTCTTTCACGCCCTGCTCGGAGAGGGCCTTTGCGGCATTGACGATGGTTCCGCCAGTGTCTATCTCGTCATCAAAGGTTAGCGCAATCTTACCTTCAACATCACCGATGACGTTCATGGTCTCGTTCTTGTCGTTGTTTCCGGTCCGGCGTTTCTCGATTATGGCCAATGGGGCTCCAAGTCGCTCGGCCATGTCACGTGCCTTCTTGCTGATACCGATGTCCACGGCCACGACCACCAGGTCTTGGAGTTCCTTGTCGGCGAAATGCTGGCCCATCAGCGGCAGGGTGGTCAGTTCGTCCACGGGGATATTGAAAAAACCTTGAATCTGGCCAGCGTGCAGGTCGACGGTCAGGAGTCGGTCGGCGCCGGCGGCGGTGAGGAGGTCTGCCACCAGACGGGCGGTGATCGGTACGCGGGGTTGGTCTTTTTTATCGGTCCGGCCGTACCCGTAATAGGGGACCACGGCAGTGATCCGGCCCGCCGACGCTCGTTTGAATGCGTCGATCATGATCAACAGTTCCATAAGGTTGTCATTGACCGGGTAACAGGTGGGCTGGATTATGAAGACATCACGCTGCCGGATGTTCTCGCGAATCTGAACAAAGGAGTTGTCGTTGGCGAATTTGAATACCTCGGCCTGTCCCAGGGGGATGTCCAGG
>VFHG01000209.1 GCA_009392075.1 SAR202 cluster bacterium | reverse complement strand
GGCGTTCTCCTTATTATCCGACTCCGAGAGGATACCTACGCCTGAGACCATAACTATGGCCCCCGGTCCGCCTGCGGATGGATGGTAGTTACGGGCGCCGAACGATTGTCCTTCTTCAGCTAGGAAGCGATGCAGGTAATAGTGGTTGACCAAGCCGACATCGATCTCACCGGCTGCCGCTGCAGCAACGAGGGGGGTGTTTTTGGGGTAAACCTTGGGGTCGTTCGCTTGGATGCCCTTCAGCCATTGGACCGTCTTGTCTTCGCCCCAGATCGCGCGCATGGCGGTGATCATGGTCTGGAACGAGGCGTTGGTGGGCGCCCAGCCGATGCGGCCTCTCCATTCAGGATCTGTGAACCCGGTCAGGTCATCTGGGAGGTCTTCCGGCGTTAGTTCTTCAGAGTTGTAAACCACGGTCCTGGCGCGGCCCGAGACACCGACCCAGACGCCAGACGAGGACACGGCCCACTGGGGCACAGACATCAGGACGCTCTTCGGTAAGGGATCCAGGAGACCGGAGACAGCGCCTAAACCGCCTGGGTCCTGGGCGAAGAAAACATCGGCCGGGGTGTTGTCGCCCTCTTCCAATAGCGTGGCCGCGAGTTGGGGAGTGCTGGCATATTTGACTTCGATGTTAATTCCGGTTGCTTCTTTGAACCGTTGGATCAGCGGGGCTACTAACGTTTCGCTGCGGCCCGAATAGACCGTGAGCGATCTTGATTCATTGTCGGAGCCGCAGGCCGAGATAAACGCCGCGAACAGTAATAGCGCTAGGACACTCCAGATGGTGGTTCGTTTTGGTGTGCTGTTACCCAATTTGATCTCAGACCTCGTTGGTAGATGTGGTGCTTCGCTGGGATAACGTATTATTTAAAAGGTCTATTAATAATCAAATGAAGTATGCACGTTTAATTGGCAATGAGCATACGTTGTCGTGCGTCGGGTGTCAAATAATCGCATACAATTGACGCCTGGATTGAGGACGGTTAGACATAGCTGGCCGGCGTAATCCGTGTTACAGACACGCCGAAATCCCGCTAAATAATCGCTGGTAATTGTCATAAAACAAAGCACATGAGTTGTAATGAAATCGCCTGACGAATAATAATGCTATATATTGACATTGTTAGACGATATGCATACACTTATCTGTGCTCCCAGAGGCGTGATTTTACGGTCAGTTCCAGTCAGCCTAGAGAATAAATGAAACTGCTGAATAAAAATCAATCTGAGAATGCTCATATCGACGCTCCCGCGTTGGAGTGCATCGGCTTGGCCAAGCATTTCAACGGTGTTTCAGCGGTTGCCGGCCTGGACTTGAGTATCCCCAAAGGCCAAGTCCTAGCGCTACTGGGCCCCAGCGGTTGCGGCAAAACCACGGCGCTCAGGCTCATCGCAGGATTCGAAGAACCGGACGAAGGCGTCATCTCCATCGCAGGCCAGACCGTTAATAAGGCCGGAGAAAATACCCCTCCCGAACGGCGCAAAGTCGGCATGGTTTTCCAAGAAGGTGCGTTATTCCCCCATTTGACCGTGGAACAGAACATCGCCTACGGATTACCGAAAGGCCAGCGAAGGGAAGACCGTGTCGCTGAGGTTATCACTCTTATCGGCCTGACCGCCCAACGGACCAGGATGCCCCATGAACTGTCCGGTGGCCAGCAACAAAGAGTTGCCCTCGGCCGGGCCTTGGCTCCCCAACCCGAAGTTTTACTGTTGGACGAGCCCTTTTCCAACTTGGACCCCAAATTGCGGGAACAGGTACGGCGCGATGTTATCGGCATCCTCAAGGCCAGCGATTCCACCGCCATCTTCGTTACCCACGATCAGGAAGAAGCGCTATTCGTCGGAGACGTGGTCGCCGTGATGAACGAAGGCCGAGTCGAACAGACCGGCTCTCCTGAGACGATCTTCCATCACCCGGTCACCAAGTTTGTGGCCCAGTTCATCGGCATGGTGGACTTCCTACCCGCAAGCCACAGCGACGGCACCCTCAAAACTGAGGTTGGGTTTGTGGCTTGGCCAGAGATACAGTCGGATGTCCTGGCTGAGATTGGCTCCATTGGCCATAACCAGATTGAAGTGATGGTCCGGCCTGATTGCTTGGACTGCCTACCCGCAGAAGACGGCGGCGGAGTGGTGGTCGAAAAAGAGTTCCGCGGCGCATTCTATCTCTACCGGGTTGAACTGCCCTCGGGCGCAACGGTCCGGTGCTTGCTTTCCCATACCGCCGATTATCCTGTGGGCACCAACGTTTCAGTCAGCCTGCGCGAGGGACACCACCTGCGGCCCTTCGTTGGAGACCGGCTGGTGGCCGTGCCTCATACTGGAATCGCCCACGGCCACTGATTCGAGACTAACCGGGAAAACTGAAGCGTGAAGGTGTGGGTTAAAGAGAACGAGACGATCTAAGCCTCCACCCTTTCGTAAACACTGAGAAATCCCAACTGTGCATCTCTTTTTGGCGCGGTGAACGATAAGGACTCCAATGGCTCCACCAAAAAAACCGGCCGGCAGCGGTCATGGTGAATCAAGTGACGGCGATCTGCGGCTGTCTCCCGGCACCGAGAACTACCTCTTGTGCCTCTACAAGCTGTGGGAAGACGACGAGAATCCCACCATCACGCAGTTGACCGACACCCTGCGCCAATTACCAGAGACAGAAGGACTGGGTACCTCCGTGCCCTCCGTAGCCGGGATGATCCGCCGGATGCAGCGGCAGAGCCTGGTGGACGTTGGCGCCGACAAGCGGATCAGGTTGACCAAGCTAGGTCTAGAAGGCGGCGAAGACATTGCCCGGCGGCACCGGCTGGCAGAGTGGCTGGTGGTTAAGCTCTTAGGTATGGACCTCCACCAAGCGCACAATGAGGCCCACCGCTTGGAGCACGGCATGTCTCAAGACTTCCAGGAAAAGCTGGTGGAACGGCTGGGATACCCCAAACGCTCACCTTTTGGCCGTCCTATACCCGGGACCGGCGAGCCCAAGATGCCGGCTGACGCTCTGACTTTGGATGCGGCAAAGCCCGGCGTGACCTACGTGGTGGACCGGGTGCCCGAAGAAGACTCCCAATTGCTTAAATTCCTGGCCGAATCCATGATTGTACCGGAGCACCCAATCACAGTGGAGGAGGCTACGCCCTACCTGGGAGTTATGGAAGTTTCGACCGAGCGTGACAAAGTTTCAATCGGTTATAACGTGGCCAGCCAGATAGTCGTCCGCCCCAACACCGCCCCAGACTCTGCTGATTAGGGCCTGATTATCCGGCCTCCTCCTCTCCGGAAGTTAGGTTATCGCGCACCTCAGCCCAACCTTCCGCCATCGTCCTTTCGGGGAACGGTAGTTGGATCCCGTCTCGGAATACCTTCACCCTGACGAACACCGGGCCGGTCTGGCGCATCACCTCTTCAATGCCAATTAGAAACTCTTCCAGTTTGTCGAATTCATAGGTCTTGGCGTAGCCCGAACTCAGGGCAATCTGCGCTAGGTCTAGGTTGTCCATCTCTTTTATGCGGACGCCGGAAGTAGAGGAACTGGAAACATCGTCGAACACGAAATGGACCAGGTTTTCAGGATTGGACTCGCCGATGGTCGCGAGGCCGCCCAGGTTGGTCCTTAGCGTGGAATCGCAGTCTAAGATCAGGACCTTGCCTTCCGGCTGGGCCAGCGCCAGGCCTAGGCCGACAGCGGGAGCACGGTCCATGCAATCGGAAAGGTCCACGTCCAAGTCCCGGCGTTCCGACACTTGGCTCCATTCCCGCAGCGCGAATGACGTGGAGACCACCAAAGCGTCTTTACGGTGGAAGTTTACCGCCTTCGTCGCTTCCATCGACGGAATCACCGGTCCCCCTGCTCCCGTCTGTATTGTCCTGCCGCCTGTTGTCACTGGGTTCGTTCTCCTTGCGTATCCTATAATTCCCGCCGCCATACTTGGCGAACATGCTCCGCCAGACCCCGGTCATCAGGTACATTCCCACTATGACCAGTAGGCCCCCCACGATCCCCGAAAGCACGTTGGAGTCCTCGAACGCCTGGAACAGGAGCCAGAAACCCAGCGCCAACACGACGTACGCGCCGATTCGGGGGAAGATTCCTCCACTAAGCATACGCCATGCCGTCCTTAATCATAGTTGGTCCTAGTTCTCAGGCTACCGGGTCAAAGATAAACCGGGGCAGACGTTGTGACGCTGCCCCGGTTCGTTGGTTACCCATGTAGTGGGATACAGGCTACCGCTTAACGCCCAAGGTCTCGGGAATGTCGGCGATGGCGGTGTGCACGGTCCGCTTGGCCGGCGTGCGGAATTGCACCGGAGTGTTTTCAATCTCAGGCTTAACTAGTAGGTGTATGAACACCGGGCCCACAGCGGACAGCGCTTCGTCGATGCCGTTGGTCATGTCTTCCAGGTTGTCGAAGCTGAAAACCTTGGCGTAACCGGCTGATTTGGCCATGTCTTCCCAGTCGACCTGTTCGCTGCCAGGGATGGGTTGGCCCCCCGTGACGGCGTAGACATTGTTGTTGAATAGGACGTGTACCAGATTCTTGGGGGCCTTGTTACTGATGGTCACCATAGCGCCCAAGTTCATCAGCAGGCTGCCGTCGCCGTCCAAGCATAGGATCTTGCGGTCGGGTTGGGCTAGGGCCAGCCCCAAAGCGACGTCTCCGGCCTTGCTCATGGCGCCCGAGACGGGAAAGTCCAGTTTCTCGTTGGAGGTTACCGTGGGTAGCCCGAAATGGACGTTGTTGGCGTTCATGGTGGCTACGAATATCGCGCCGTCTCTCTTGCTGTCCAGAAGTTTTACTGCGTCAGCATTGTCGATCATTGATTAGTCTCCTGTTGATTGGCGAACTCGAAAGATGCGCCTAGACAAGCTCACCATGAGCTGGAATTTATCGGATTGCCTCTAGGAACCGAACTCGGTGCCGACTAAGACGGCCACCGGTTTCGACGTGCGATCGGCCTCTTCGATGGCCAGGCTGATGCGGTCGGCGTCTTCGTCGGTCTCGATCAGGTAGTACGTTATGCCCCAGGCGTGCAAAATATGCTCGATGAACCGGGCGGCAGAGTCTTTGGTCAGACCGTGCCGGCTCCAGCCGCGGTAGCCCACCAGCATCACCAGTGGCTGGTTAACGTCCAAGCCCAGTCCGCGGATGGAATCTCCGGCCTCGAAGATGCCTGTGTTTTGAATCAGGACTATGGGGCGTTTGCCACCCACCCAGAGCCCGGCGGCGATGGCCATGGTCTCGCCTTCGCGGCAGACTGGGACCAGGTCCAGAGTCGGCTCGTTGGTCAGCAATTGGAACATGAAATTCGTCTCGCTGTCCGGAAGCCAGACTACGTGGCTGATGTTGTTCTTTTTCAACTCTGCCACAACCGAGGAGGGGTGAAGGATGACTTCTTGAGTGGCCATTTTGGCTCCTTAGCAGAGAGATCCGGCTGGAAAATTCAGCCTGTTCAGCAGGTGTACAAGGCTACACGCCGAGGGCCCTCATTATATTCGTCTACGGGAAATAGCGTCAAATGATTCACGCCAACCTAGGAGTCTTTGGTCACCCGAATACTGATTTTGGCATCGGCCCAAGATCTGTCGCTGGGGATGGGGCCGCCTTCGATCTGGAGACTGGTCTGTTGCCCAGGTCCGGTGATTATTTGAATCGAATCAGGCGTCGGACTTGACTGGGGCGTTATCATGGCCGCTCGTCCTTCCGCCCCCAGGTACAACTCGGAACAAGACTTAAAGAAGGCTGGAGACCCGTGACTGGCCAGACGGTCGAAACCACGCCTAGAGAAAACCGTCGGCGCGGCCATGTTTTGCACTAGGTGCAGCCACAGAGTGCCCTCGCCTCGGATGTGCAGTTGCACCAGCAGTCGGGCGGTCTCCAGCAGACTATCCGCCTGTTTCGGCGTCAACGCATCGGGCACCGGCGTGCGCGGCTTGGCGGCGGTCAAGTAGTTGTAATAGGCGTTCAAGACCTCCTGCACCGCAACATCTTCAGGCTGTATGTGCAGCCGCTGTTGTGCGCCGTCCATGTAGTTGGTGAGCCGGCCCAGCAACCAGTCCAACATCATCGGGTCTTTGACAACCGGTTCCGGTAAAGGGAAATCGCCGGCCGTCGTTGTTAGAGTGAAGACCACATCCCCTGATTCAGATCGGCCGGCCACCGGGACGCTATGGGCGTTAGCCAGATAGACCGGCAGCAAGAAGGGCGGGTGTTCTTCTTGGACCAGGTCGCCGAGCGCCAGCAGGTAATTTAGGC
>VFHG01000208.1 GCA_009392075.1 SAR202 cluster bacterium | reverse complement strand
GGGCAGCGGTGGGTCGCCGCCCCCATTTATGGCGGCGCTGAAGGAAGTATCGGAGGCCGGGCTACCCGTGGTGATTGCCACGCAGACCGGCAGCGGAAGGGTGATGCAGACCCGCCGGTTCACCGAGGACGGCTATATAGTGGCTGACAACCTCACGCCCAAGAAGGCGCGCATTTTGCTGATGTTGGCACTGGAGAAGACCAAGGACAAAGCCGAGATTCAGCGGATGATGTTGGCTTACTGAGCGGGGTCTGCCGTTACCAGGCCGTGCTGATTAGCGTAGCTGGCAGCTTCTGTTCGGTTGACCGCGCCGGTCTTGTAAGGTCGTCGAGCACCAACAACAACGGATGGGATCGAGCCAGGTTTCCAAGAAACTGGGAAATTGAGTCAAAGAGTCGGAAGCGGGCCTGTTCCGGCTCAAGAGGTGAAGCTGGCTCGAGGCTGGGCAGCTTCTCGCGGAGTTCTGGGATAATCTCGGAGATTTCGGAAGCCCCCGGGCCCATCTGCGCGGCAAGCAACTTTGGATCGGCTCGTTGGATGTAGGAACGGAGAGGTTGGACCCACAGCCAATATGGGGGAGCGCCTTGCTGTTCGTGACAAGAGCCCCATCACACCAAAACGCCCGACGACTCGGCATAAGAAGCCAGTTTTTGGGCGGTGCGCGTCTTGCCGATTCCTGGCTCTCCGGCCAGCATCACGATCTGCCCACGGTCTTCCAAGGCGTCATCGATCGCGGCGGTCAGCGCGGCTAATTCACGCTGACGTCCGACGAAAATCTGACTTGTTCGTCCTGATTGGGCCAAGGGCTATACCCCCATCGTGTTGGAGAGATTCTACACCGAAACAGGGGTATTCTGAACCAGAAAATATACTGAACGCGAGGGATGATCCATGTGATGCGGCATATATTCGAGCATAGTCCACGCAAGTAGGGGCAGGTTTCAAACCTGCCCCTACGATGTTGGTCTTTGAAGAGCCGTTATTAAAATCGGAAGCTTGGCTATTTGTCTAATTAGGCCGGTCTGGCGCGCCTACGATTTCATCATAAAGGTGGTCTTCGGAGATCACGTTGTTCTTCTTGAACTCCTCAATCTCTTCTGCGGAGTAGCCCAAAATCTCGGAGAGGACTTCGTCGTTGTGCTCACCGACCTTGGGGGTGACGCCGATGTTCACCGGAGTCCGCGAGAAGTGCCAGTAGTCTCCGGAAACGGCGATGGTGCCGGCCAGGAAATCGTCGACTTCCACCATGGCGCGGCGCTCCCAGGGATGGGGGTCGGCCTCGGCCATAGGTATGTCGTTCACAGGGGCCGCGACCACATCGTGCTTGGTGAAGTGGGCTATGGCCTGCTCCATGGTCATGGTGGCTAGGAGCGCGTTTAGCGCTTCGTTCACGATGGCCGCGTTCTTCGCTCGTTCGGGACGGGTGTTGAAACGGGGGTCCTCAAGCCACTCAGGCTTACCCAGGGCGTTACAGACGCGGTACCAGTGGTGTTGGTCACCGGCAGATAATAGGACCCAGCCCTCTTTGCAGGGGTAGATACCCGATGGAGGCGCCGTGGAATTTGAGTCGCCACGCTTGGGCTCGATGCCGGAGCCGTGGTAGGCGGTGATGGGAATCTCAGTCATGGAATAACCGGTGTCAGCCAGACAAACGTCCATCGACTGGCCCTCGCCGGAAACCTCACGCTCGTGCAGGGCGGCCAAACAGCCGATGGCTGCGTGCAGCGAGGTGATGCGGTCGATTATGGGCACGCCCGTCCGGATGGGGGGCATGCCGTCGTCGCCGGTGAGCATGGTGATGCCGGACATGGTCTGGCCGATGGGGTCGTAGCCGATCTGGTCACTGTAGGGGCCGAACTGACCGTAGGCGGAGACGTTGACCATGATGATGCGGGAGTTGATCTTCTTCAGCTCTTCGTAGCCGAAGCCCATCTTTTCGATGGTGCCGGGCCGGAAGTTCTGGACCAGAACATCGGAGACTGCGATCAGCTTCCTGAGGGCCTCTTTACCATCTTCTTTGCGGAGGTCCATGGCCAAGGACTTCTTGCCCGAGTTGTATTGGACCCAGTACGAGGACTGCTTCTTAACCCAGGGGCCGTGGTACCGGGTCTCCTCACCGCCCAGACGCTCAACCTTGATGACCTCGGCGCCCATTCTGGCCAGTACCTGGGCGCAGCGCGGGCCGGCTTGATGACGGCCTAAGTCGATGACGCGGATGTTTTCCAATGGGTGGTTAAGAGCGGGCATGGGCGGATGTCCCCCTAAATAGCAGATGTGGCACGATGAGGGCAATTGTAAGACCGGCTCTGATAAAGAGCAAGATAGGGAAGGATGCCGCAGGAGTGGGTACGAAGGGATGAGGTATGAGGGGAAAAGGAATCGGCCCGGCATCATTTGCCGGGCCGATTCTTCTGTCTAGGCTGCGATCGCTTCAAGGACTCTGATGGGCATGTCTAGCGGGATGGTGTAGGTCCTAGTCGAAAAGTTGTCGTACCTGATATCGGCTTCTTCGGCAGCCGTCAGATAATGGCCGCACTAAAAGCAATCGATGTAACTCCCATAATTGTCACTGTTTTCGAATAAATCGCCGGAACAACGGGGGCAGCTTCTGAGCCAGTACATCGTGTTACCTCCTTCTTTGCTTCAGCCTGAGGCTACCGAGCAGTGGTTAACCTCTTTTGGTGGCGCCAGCTTGAATGAGAGACCGGTACCTGTCCGTTATTTCAAGGTTTTAATCTCGTAAAGATTGTGAAGATTGTGTATGAGTCAACCGCT
>VFHG01000207.1 GCA_009392075.1 SAR202 cluster bacterium | reverse complement strand
GACAACGGAGGGTTACATCGAGGCGGTGGGGCAATTGGCGGGTTTGGGCTTACCCTGGCTGGCGCTGGGCGGGGGCGGCTATGACGTCAACGCCGTCGCCCGGGCCTGGACCCTGGCCTATGGAGTGATGCTGGAGACCGACTGGCCCGACCAACTGCCGATGGGCTTCGCCCAGGAACACGGCGCCGGCAGGCTGCGGGATGAGCTAAGTCCGGAGGTCCCATCCAACATCAAAGTGGATGTTAGAAGGCACCTAGAAGAAACGGTTGGGGCCATTCGGCAGCAGATTTTCCCGCTGCATGGGCTCTGATCCTAGTTAGTTGTCATTTCGAGATGAAAGCCGAGGAATCTCGTTGCTGCTGGACACACCAACTGAGGTTCCGGCAACCGCACCCAAAGGAGACCTTTGTAAATGCCCTTCCAAGAGGCAACCGTACGGCTACAAGGATTGATCCATCGGCAAGATCAAGTGACGACGGTGCTCCATCCGCCCAGTGCATCTCTGGCCCGTGTGATGGAGGCGGCAGGAGCCGAAGCCGGATTCGACGGGACCAGCGGTGTGGTGGGGTCTTATACCGGGATGGAGGAAGTGGGAACGGCGACCTTGAACGAGTGCGTTCAGATCGCCGGTTGGATCGCTCGGTCCGTGGGATTTCCGGTGATACTGGATGGGGAACCCGGTCACGGCGGTATCATGGCCGTCCGCCGGATGGTCGAAGACTGCATCCGCGAGGGAATCGCCGGTGTGAGGATCGACGACCAGCCGATCAAAGAGAAACGAGGCACCGGCGCGGCCGGTGTGGAAGTCCGGTCGCTGGATGTAGTGCTGACCAGATACCGGGCCGCGGTGGACCGCAAGCGGGAGCTAGACCCGAACTTCGTGGTGATGGCCCAATGCTACGTAGCCGAGGCCGCCAAATAGGAGCTTTGAAGAATCGCTGGTCAGGATGAAGGCCTACAAAGAGATAGCTGAAGTGGACTGGGTACAACTCACGGCTCTGCGCTCGGTGGAGCAAGTGAAGCGGGCGAGAGACGCGGTGGACGGGCCGTCCTGCATAATGCAGGCCTACATGGACCCGACTCTCTCCAACGAAGAATTGCTCAACTTAGGCATAAATCTTTCCTGGTTGCCCCGGCCTGCTCACGATGTCACCTATGTGGCCCTCTATGACTTCATCAAAGATTTCATGGAGCGAGGCACCAATGCCTGGGATGACTTCCAGAAACAGCATAAGGAGAACCCATACCTGACCGGCGACTTGAAGATTGGCGGCGTCCAGGTGGCGAAACAGCGGGAACTGGAAGAGAGGTATCTATCCGACGATTCCCTGGGGAAATACGACCGCTCCACTCGGAGAGAGCCCTAGCGATCTTCAGACGATCGAGACCCTCCGGCTTCGATGAAAAAGAGGGCGGTGGCCTAAGCCACCGCCCTCTTTTCTAGTTACCGGTTTTAGATCGCTTAGTTTACGTGTTGCTCGCGATTCAGCAGTTCTTTGGCTTCATCGCCCACGTTGGCTTCGATGCAGTCACGCAAGGTCGAATAGACGGACTTATTGAGAGCGTCCATCATCCAAGACTCGTAATCGGCGTCGGTCTGATATGAGTTCTTCAGAGTTACCAAGCGCTGCAGCAGGCTCAAGTAATGATACTGGAGAGGTGTCAAATCCTTATCGGTACCTACCAGGCGCCAATCGTTGTCGGCAGCGGGAGAATCTATGCCGGAATCCAGGTTCGGCATCACCTCTTCGGTGTTTCCGCTACCTAGGATCTCAGGATCTGCTTGGTCTTGTTCGCTCATGCTTCCTCCATCGGCCTGCACCTTAAATCTCTCAAAGGCCGGTCCAAACTGGGGAGTCGATATTCTTAAGGATTACCTAGCTACAACTATGATTATAGCAGACCAGTTTCCTTAAATAACATAATACCTATCAATGTTTTGTTTATCGCGGGAATTTGGGTGGATATTCAGATGAATTCAACCCTATTCCCACCTAAATATTCTCTTATGATTGATACTACGGTCAAACCGCCTGGCCGGACTTCCGGTTAAACATCCGGTTAAGCTCCGGATCAGACTCTGGATTATACTTCCCGGAACTCACCTTCAACGGTTCCCTCGTCGTCGTCGGACGCGCCGTCTTCGCCGGCATCGGTATCGGTCCCGTCTTCAGCCCCCGCTCCGCCTTCTGCATCCCCGGCGGTCTGGCTGTACACTGCTTCGCCCACCCGCTGCATAGCGCTACTGAGCTCAGTTGTCGCGGACTGCATCTCAGCGATGTTGTTGGCAGCGATGGCGGCCTTCAACGTGTCGATCTTGCCCTGGACCTCGGTCTTGAGTTCTTCGGGAACTTTGTCGGCATTATCTTCCAACAGTTTCTCGGTGCTATAGACCAGTGAATCGGCCTGGTTACGGGTCTCAACCTCGGCGCGCCGCACCTGGTCTGCTTCCTCGTTCTGGGCGGCCTCGTTAACCATCCGTTCGATGTCATCTTTGTCCAGACCCGAGCCCGACTGAATGACGATCTTCTGCTCTTTGCCGGTCCCTTTGTCCTGGGCCGACACGCTCAAGATGCCGTTAGCGTCGATATCGAAAGTGACCTCAATCTGCGGAATGCCCCTGGGTGCGGGCAGCAGCCCGTCCAGCATGAAGCGACCGATGGACTTGTTGTCCGTGGCCATGGAGCGCTCACCCTGAAGGACGTGGATGTCCACCGTGGTCTGGTTCTCAGCCGCGGTCGTGAACGCTTCATTCTTCTTGGTTGGGATGGTCGTGTTCCGGGAGATGAGGGTGGTCATCACAGAGCCCAAAGTCTCCAGCCCAAGCGTTAAAGGGGTGACGTCCAGAAGCACGATATCATCGACTTCACCGGCCAAGATGCCTGCCTGGATGGCGGCGCCCATGGCCACGGCTTCGTCGGGGTTAACGTTCCTGTTCGGCTCTTTGCCAAAGACCTGTTTGACCTTTTCTTGGACGGCCGGCATGCGGCTCATGCCACCCACCATGATCACTTCATCGATGGCGCTGGCGTTTAATCCGGAGTCGGTCAATGCCTGGCGGCAGGGGCCTTCGGTCCGGTCGACTAAATCAGAGACCAATTGTTCCAGCTTGGCGCGGCTCAGTGTCTTGACCATATGCTGCGGGCCGCTGGCGTCTGCGGTGATGAAGGGCAGGTTGATTTCTGTCTCAAGGACGCTGGACAGATCTACCTTGGCCCGTTCCGCGGCGTCACGCAGCCGCTGCAAAGCCATGCGGTCGGCGGCCAGGTCGATGCCGGTCTCGTGCTTGAATTCGTCGATCATCCATTCCAGTATGAGTTGGTCGAAGTCGTCGCCACCCAAGAATGTGTCGCCGTTGGTGGACTTAACTTCAAATACGCCGTCGCCCATCTGGAGGATTGTGATGTCAAACGTCCCTCCGCCAAGGTCGAACACCGCGATGGTGGCGTCGGTCTTGGTCTTGTCCAGCCCGTAGGCCAAAGAAGATGCGGTAGGCTCGTTGATGATGCGCAGCACTTCCAGCCCGGCAATGGTGCCGGCGTCTTTGGTTGCTTGGCGTTGGGCGTCGTTGAAGTAGGCCGGAACCGTGATCACGGCTTGGGTTATCTTCTCCCCCAGCTTGGCTTCTGCGTCCTGTTTAATCTTCTGCAGTACAAAAGCAGAGATCTGGGGCGGGGCGTGGGATTCTTCGCCCAACTGCACCATGGCGTCTCCGGTGGGTCCGGCCACGATCTTGTAGGGCAGCTTGGTCATTGCGTTCTGGATTTCCGCGTCCTTGAACTGCCGGCCCATGAGCCGTTTCACGGAAAAAAGAGTGTTCTCCGGATTTGTTACTGCCTGCCGCTTGGCGACTTGGCCAACGTAACGTTCTCCGGTTTTGGTGTTCAGTGCAACGACGGACGGGGTGATGCGGCCGCCTTCAGCGTTCTCCACGACCACGGGTTCACCGGCTTCGATGATTGCCGCTACCGAGTTGGTTGTGCCGAGGTCGATTCCCAGGACTTTAGCCATTATGATTTCTCCTAATCTCTCACGCGCCGGTGACTATATTGATGTTATCGGGCCGCTTTGGGTTTTTGGTTATCTTTACGGGTCTTTGGGGGCCATGGCCACCATCACCTGGGCCGGGCGGATCACCCGGTCGTGCAGGCGAAAACCCGGCCGGATTATCTGGGTGACATAGCCAGATTCGACCTCAATTGTCTCTTCCGTGCCCAGGGCTTCGTGCTCCAAGGGGTTGAACATGAGTCCCACGGCCTCGATTGCCGCTACGCCCTCGGATTCTAGCACGGTGGTAAGTTTACGCTGAATCAGCTTGATCCCTTCCAGCAAAGAGTCCTTCACATCGGCGGCGCCCTTGGAATGACTGATGGCCAGCTCAAGCTCCTCCAATACCGGGAGGACATTGGCGATCAGCCGGCTGTTGGCATATTTAGCGTTAGCAATGCGGTCTTCGTCAGTCCGGCGCTTGAAGTTGACCATCTCAGCCTGGGCGCGCTGGGCGGTGTCCAGGTTTTCGGCGGCTTCTTTCTGCGCCAGCTCCAGCCTGGACTTCAAGGCGTTCACTTGGTCCTCCAACGGGAGGCTGTCCAAGTCAACTCCGGCCTGGGCCAGCAGTTCTTCCAGTTCTTTTTCAAGTCCCTGACTTTCAGCTTGGTTTTCAGGCTGATTTTCGGGTTGGCCATCTGGTTCTTCTGGGTGGCCGTCTGATTCACTCGGTACTTTCGCCATTGGGCATTTCCTTAGGTGAGATTAAATTACGGGTCGGATAAGATTATTTGGCGCCGGCTTTAACGGTCCACCGGCAGGTTCAGGCTGTCGAATAAAAGATCCATCTCTTCTTGTACCACCTGTTGGGCCGCCGGGATACCCTCAAGCCGTCCGTTGATCCGCTGCTTGATGGTAGACATGTTGTCAAAGGCAGCTAGGGCAAATTGCACTCCGGCCAGGTTCAAGCCCAACTCGTCGGACAGATACCGGATCAGCCGGACCTTTCTGATGTCCTCCGCGGAATAAAGCCGCAGCATGCCAATGGTCCGGCCGGGGTTGATCAGACCCAGTCTCTCGTACTTCCGCAGAGTTTGGGGATGCATGTCTAGGATTCGTGCAGCCACGCTGATGATGTAAACGCCCTGGACCTCAAGGACCACATCTCGGTCCGCTTCTTTGGTGTCGGCAGGCTGAGTGTGTGCCAGGTCCGTATTCTCGGGGCGCGGAGGTGGCATCCGACCCGGTGTTACACGACGGTCTTCCACTCTAGGTCTAGATTGTTGGCTCATAAGGACTCCCCAGTTTCTTACACCGGACCCGGTGTAAGAACCCCGCATCAGCGACTTTCGGCCAAGTTGTTGACCGGCGATTACCCATATGATAAAGTCTGATACGAGTCGTGTCAACAATGATATATCATCCTGCATTACATGACTTTAGATTATGCGGTGAATTCCTGTGTTGAATCGGCGCCAGATTGAGGCTACCCGGCAACCGGTAAAAGGAGGTTAATCATGATGTATCTAAGGGAATGTCCAAAGTGTCACGGTGATCTAAACGCGGGGGAGGATACCCACGGCAAGTACGTTAGCTGTATGCAATGCGGCTATCTAAAGGATGT
>VFHG01000206.1 GCA_009392075.1 SAR202 cluster bacterium | reverse complement strand
GTCCGATGTGGAGGCGGCCTACGGCATTCACACCCTAGTCAACTCCAACATGGGCCGAGCCCTACGCGCCGTCTCCAGCGAACGGGGCCGGGACCCACGGCGGTTCGACCTGATCACTTTTGGTGGCAGCGGCCCCGTGCACGCCGTAGGCCTGGCTGAGATGCTGGACATCTCCCGAGTGGTGGTTCCACCTTTCCCCGGCGTGTTCAGCTCGTTCGGCCTGTTGGTGGCCGACGTTGAACACCATTTCGTCCAGACCTATTTCAAGACCTTTGAAGAACTTGACATAACAGCGCTATCGGCGCTCCTGAACAGCCTTTGGGAGCAGGGCCGGACACAACTTCGGGCAGAAGGTTTTGACGAAAGCCGGCACGAGATATTGACCCAGATGGACATGAAGTATGAAGGGCAGGTTTCCGACCTGACCGTCCCCTTCCTCGGCGGCGAGGTCAACTGGCAGACGGTCAACGCTGTAATCGCCGCCTTCGACCAAGAACACGAACGCAGCTTCGGCTACAACAGCCCGGGCACCGGGTATCAGTTGGTCAATGTACGGGTCATTGCCCGCGGCTTGCCGGAGACCCCCCGTATGCCGGAGCGGCTCGAATTGCCTGTATCAGCCAACGGTTCAACCGCGGCGCAGCGAGACGTGTACTTTGGACCCAATAGAGGCTGGGCCAGCGTGCCCGTCATCGACCGGCAAGGCCTGAGCGGAGAAATATCCGAGGGGCCGCTGATCGTTGAGGAATACGATTCCACTACCGTGGTGCCTCCCGGTTGGAACGCCACAATCGACCGGTGGAGCAACATCATTCTGGAAAAGGTATTTTCATCGTAGGCGTGGAGTTTTAACTTACCTTCCCACGCTGGATCAATTTATACCACCAACTCTAGAGAAGGAGACCCAGATGCAACAGGTCACTGACCCGGTCACCAGAGAAGTCATTAAGAACGCCCTGATGAGCATCGCCGACACCATGGCTTTGACCGTGGTGCGCACTGCCCGGTCGGCGGTGATCAAGCACGGAATGGACTTCTCCACTTCGCTGTTCAACGCGGAGGGCTTGCAGGTAGCCCAGGGCCTGACGCTGCCTCCCCATTTGGGTTCCATGGCCCCGGCTCTTGAGGGCGTGATGAATGCCTTCGGCGATGATGTCGAACCAGGAGACATCTTCGCCAACAACGACCCCTATGAGGGGGCCAGCCACCTCCCAGATATTTTCCTATTCAAGCCCATCTTCAAGAACGATGTGCTGGTGGGCTGGAGTTGCTGCATCGGCCACCAGACGGACATAGGCGGCCGCGTGGCCGGTGGCAACGCCTGCGACAACACGGAGATATATCAGGAGGGTTTGATCATTCCCCCGCTTAAACTTTACGCCAAGGGCGAATTGAACCAAGCGGTCTGGCGCATCCTGGAGAAGAACGTCCGGGTGCCCGATAAGGTCCTTGGAGATGTACAGGCCCTCCTGGCGGCGGTACGTTTCGGCGAGCGAGACCTATTGCGGCTGGTGGACGACTACGGTCTAGAAGAACTGAAAAGTTACATGACTGACATTCTGGACACCACGGAGCGGCTGACCAGGGCCGAGATTGAACTGCTGCCCCAGGGAGAATGGGAATTCACCGACTACATCGACAACGACGGCATCGACCCTGAGCCAATCGCGATCCACGCAAAGGTCAAAATTAAGGGCGGAGAGATTTTCGTTGACTTCGACGGCACATCACCCCAGGCCAAAGGCTCGATCAACCCTAATTTTGCTTATACCAAATCCAACGTATATGCCGTGATGAAGTGCCTTATCGACCCCGCCATACAGTCTAACAGCGGGTTCTTCCGGCCATTCAATATCACTGCGCCGGAAGGGTGTTTCGTGAACCCTCAGCACCCAGCGCCGGTGGCGGCCCGGGGACTGGCCGGGTTCCGGATCTGCCATACCATCTTTGGCGCCATGGCCCAAGCGTTGCCCGGTAAGGTGCCGGCGGCCTGGGGCGGCGGCGAAATTGGCGTCAGCTGGGGCGGATATCACCCCAACCGCAAGGCTTGGGTTTACCTGGAATTCGCCAACGACGGGCCCAGGGGCGGCGGACCTGCCTTGGACGGGGCCGACGGCCTGGCCGCGCCCATTCTGAACATGGCCAACACGCCCATCGAAAGCATCGAATCTGAGCAGCCCTTGATGGTGGAACGCTATGGGTTTGTGCCTGACACCGGGGGCGCAGGCAAATACCGGGGTGGGCTGGGCATCGAGCGCGAATTCCGTCTGCTGGCTGAAGACGCGACCTTCCAGTTGCGGTCTGACCGGTCAGACTTCACACCCTGGGGCGTTCAGGGCGGCAAGCCGGGAACTCCCACTGAGAACTACCTGAACCCCGGGACCGATCGGGAAGAAAAACTGCCTGGCAAAACCCTGCGGCAACTAAAGAAAGGCGATCTTTACCGGGTGGTCCAGGCCGGAGCAGGCGGTTACGGGGACCCATTAGAGCGGGACATGTACGCGGTGGCGGACGACGTGGAACAGGAGAAATTATCCGCCGAGTATGTGCGCCGGGAATACGGGGTAGTAGTAGACCCAAAGACTTCAGCCTTGGATATCTCCGGGACCGAAAAGCTTAGGGCGGAGATG
>VFHG01000205.1 GCA_009392075.1 SAR202 cluster bacterium | reverse complement strand
CATCGAGCAGACCTTCGGGTTCCACCGCACCGAGATCCTGGCGGCGATGCTGAACGCCCTGAGCTTGTGGTTCATCGCAGCCCTGATCTTTTTTGAAGCCTCCCGCCGCTTTGACGACACCCTAGATATCGATGGCGGACTGATGCTGGGAGTAGGCGTCGCAGGGCTTTTTGTGAACATGGCCGCCGCTTGGGTCCTGCACCGGTCGGCCGGAGAGAGTCTGAACGTTGAAGGGGCGTTCCTTCACGTGATCGCCGACCTTCTGGGTTCGGTGGCAGTGGTGGCTGCGGGCGTGCTGGTCCTGTCATTGGGTTGGGATATCGCCGATCCGATATTTGGCATAATCATTGGCGTGCTCGTCCTGGCCAGCTCCTTCCGGTTGCTTTGGAAGGTCGTACATGTTCTGATGGAGGGGACGCCGTCCCACTTGGACCTGCACCAGCTATGCCAGCGTTTGGAGGAATTGGATGGTGTGACCGGCGTACATGATATCCACGCCTGGTCCATCACCACTGGATACGATGCGTTAAGCGCCCATGTCACCGCCGACGCCACGGTGATGCAAGACCCAAATCCGGTCTTACAGCGGCTGCGGGAAATCGCCTCCATCGAGTTTGGCGTCGGGCATGTGACCATCCAGTTGGAAGACTCCATGGAGAACTGTGGCGAAGACCACCATATCGAACACCCGAAGGGATTGACTCCGAATCACCGCTCTGACGAATCTTGAATCGCGGTGCCGTCGTACTACCGCGGGCTCGAACGAAGAAAAATGGGAATCACCAGTATCAAACTCAGAAATATTAGCCTAGTGGCCTTGATCTTCACGCTTTTTACTTTCGCTCCGGTGTACCCTGTGGCCGCCCAACAAGGCGTGCCCATCGATAGAGATTCCGGAGTGGATATCGTTGCCGGGCCCCATAACGTCACGGTTGTGGTGGTCAACCAAAACCTGGCCGCCGGGTTTATACAGATGGCCCTGCTCATCACGGTTGCCGACACTGGAGCAATCGTTCCCGACGCCAGGGTAATCATCATGGCCGATAACGAAGGGCAAGACTATGAAGGGTGGGCTACTGCTCTCAACTCCCCGGCAGACCTTGAGCGGTATGACGTCCGTATGAACCTGGGCTCCACAGGCGAATGGAAGATCAATGTGGACGTTTCTAGTTCTTTGGGCCAGGGTGGCGCCGAGGCGTTGACCTTGGAAGTTCCGGCCTTGAACCGCTACACAAGTGGTAGCCTGGTGTTCTTCGGTATTTTCGCCGCAATGATGCTCGGAGTCGTCTACCTCTTCTGGAGCGTGAAACGGAATAACCGCCGGAAGAGGGAAGCCGCCCAAGGTGAGTCTCAAGGCTAGATGATGATTAGAGCCGGGCGTACCATACTCTTGGCCCTATCCGCTTTGGCCCTGTTGCAACTGCTGTGGGTCATGCCTGCCCATGCCCACCAGGGTATAGAAGCGGGACAAAACCCCTTCACCGCCTGGAACTGGAATCCCCTGGCGACCTTGCTTATATTGATGGCCGCCTATGTTTACCTGAACGGCCTCAGTAATTGGGATCGGCCCAGCCACCCCATCAGCCGCTGGCAGAGAGCATCTTTCTTCACTGGCCTGTTCGTCATTTTCATAGCGCTCCAGTCGCCCTTGGACAATCTGTCCGAGCACATGTTGTCCTTCCACCAACTGCAGCACTTTCTGTTGCGGATGATGGCGCCGCTATTGATACTGCTGGGCGCGCCGTTGACGCCGATGCTGCGTGGGCTCCCTCCCTGGATCCTGCAGGGATTCGTCAAGTCAACAGTGCGCAACCCGTTGGCCCGCGCTGCCTACGAGAAGTTGACCAACCCCGTGATCACCGTACTGATCTTCATGGGAGTGTTGTACCTGTGGCAGTTTCCGGGCGGGTTCAACCTGGCTCTGCGCAACGAGTTTGTCCACGCCATCATGCACATGACCATGATGTCCTCGGGATTCATCTTCTACTGGGCAGTAATTGACCCTGCCCCTCGCCGTTCCCGCGTCCACTACGGGGTCAGGGTCCTGTACCTAGGGCTGATCGTGCTGCCCAACACAGTCTTAGGGGCGGTCATTACATTTTCCAAGGGCATCATCTACACCGGATATGAGGACGTGTATCGACCTTTTGACATGTCGCTGCTGACCGACCAACAGATCGGTGGTTTGATGCTCTGGGTGCCGGGCGATATGATGAGCATCCTTGTGGCCGGCATCGTCATGATCATGTGGTACGAGCGTGAAGAAGGCGCCAACCGGACCAAAGCGCCTCCGCCTCCCACCCAGCCGAAAGAACCCAACCAGCCGACGCCCTAACGGCCAAATATTCCTTCCCCGGCAGGAGGAAAGTTAGGATGGGGGTTGGAGTTTTATTTACGATTTGCTGGTGGAAAGCACGGCTCTCCGCATCTGTAACCCTGAGTAAAACGAAGGGTCTTCTACGTCGAGATTGGAAGATTCTTCGTCGACCTACGGTGCTCCTCAGAATGACAATTTTGTGGCGAAGGGGGTTGAGGAGGCATACGCCACCGCACTCCGCACTTGACCCCCCAACCCCCCAACCCTAGGATGTATCGTAAGTTGTACTTGGCCCAACTCCACGGCGGAGGCGCAACGTGACGAACGGCAACCAGAACACACGGTTTAGCTGGTTCATACCCATCGACGGCGACGGCGCACGGGCCGGCACAGTCAGGGCCGAGCGTCCCCCAGATTTCGATTACCTGCGTCAGGTGGTGCAGACCGCCGAGGACCTGGATTACTATTCGCTGCTGATCCCCACCAGATTTGCCAACGGCCTTTTCGCCGAAGACGCCCCGTTGGCCGAGACTTGGACCACCGCCACCGCCCTGGCCGCGGTGACCAAGCGCATCCGCTTTTTGATTGCCGTAAGGCCGGGGTTCGTCGCTTTGGGACTGTTCGCCCAGATGGCGGCTGCCCTACACCAGATATCCAAGGGTCGCATCGACATCAATATCGTGCCTGGAGGCATACAAAACGACTTTGAACGGGTGGGCGAGTTCACCGACCAGAGCACCCGCTACGAGCGCGCCGAAGAATTCATCGCCGCTTGCCGCAAGCTGTGGACGCAGCCGGGGCCGGTGGAGTTCCAAGGCGAGCACTACAAGCTGAAAGACGCCTTCTGCTCCCCCATCCCTGAGGGGCAGCCGCCCCAGTTCTACCTGGGAGGGGCCTCGCCTAGGGCCAACGCCCTTTCCGGCCGCCAGGCAGACGTGCACCTGAACTGGATCGAGCCGCTGGCGGACTCGGCGGCTCGGTTCGACGCCGTGCGTGAGGAGTTCAAGAACGCCGGCCGGACGCCCAGCCTCGGCATCCGCACCCATCTGGTCGTGCGTGATAAAGAGGAAGACGCTTGGAAGGCGGCCAACGAACTGATCGACCACGCGGACCCGGCGGTGAAGGCCCAGCGTAAGGCCGCCGTCGCCGGCACTGCCTTGGTGGGGGCAGCGGCCCAGGCCCAGGAGGCCGTCAACCACATTGTCGCGCCCCACCTGTGGAACGGCCTCTCAGAGGTCCGGGTCAACTGCGGCACTGCGATAGTAGGCACACCCGAACAGGTAACAGACGTGCTGATGGGCTACTGGAAACTAGGCGTAGACGAGTTCATCCTCTCCGGCTTTCCCCACGTAGAGGAATGCCAACGTGTGGCTGCAGACGTGCTGCCGTTGCTCAGGGAAAAGATGGCGGGAGCTTAAATGCTCCGGGTTTTTCGGAAGTTGCGATTCAACCATATAAAAGAGTTTTTTCGAGAAGATAAAGTATTTGGGTGATTTTGTAGATGTTGGACGGGCATCGAGACCGGGTCGAAATGAGGCGAGCCAACTTCTCGACCCCCTAACTAACCCCCGGCCTCTCCCCCGACCATGGCTGCGCCTGCTCAAAGGCTGCGCTTGCTTGCAGTACCTTGGCCTCTGCCCCCCGTGGTCCGATGATGTGCAGGCCGATAGGCATGCCGTCTGCTGAGTAGCCACAGGGGACGCTGGCGGCGGTCTGGCCGGTGATGTTGATCAGGTAGGTGAAGGGCAGGAACCCCCAAAACGGCTCAACTTCCCGGCCCGCGATCACGCTGGGACGCTGTTCGATAGGGAATGCCGGCACTGCCATTGTGGGCGTGAGCAGCAGGTCGAAGTTGTCGAAGAATTCTTCCATCCGACGGCCTAGCCGGTCGATCTCGTAGATGGACCGGGACATGTCGGCTCCGGTTCTGGACTCGCCGTGCAGGAGGGATTTCAAGCCATAGTCGGAAAAATCGTCCCGGCGCTCTGCCAAAAGATGGCCATAGGAAGTGAACGCCGCCGTGGCGAAGATGTCCCAGAAGGCATCGAATGGGTCTTCTAGCTTCAGTTTGGAGTCTTCGACCGTTGCGCCCATCTCCCCAAACAACAGGGCCGCCTTCTTTGTTATAGCCACCACTTCCGGGTCAACCGCTGCGAACCCGTAGTCGCTGCTCCAGGCAAGCTTCAAACCCTTCACTCCCGCGCCTAGGGTCGCGCTGAAGTCGGGGGCGGGTGTGCGTAGCGAGTTGACATCACGCGTGTCCGGTCCGGCTACCACCTGGAGCAGCAAGGCCGAGTCGGCCACCGTCCGAGTGATTGGCCCAGATTGGGAGAAATGGTTGGCTGCGGGGCGTCCGTAGCCGCCGTAGCGGGGCACCCGGCCTTGGGTAGGCTTGATACCGTAGACGCCACTGAAACTGGCCGGAATGCGGATGGAGCCGCCGCCGTCGGTACCCATGGACACGGTGCAGAGACCCGCTGCTACAGCGGCAGCCGCTCCGCCGCTGGAACCTCCGGGCGTGCGTTCCGTGTTCCAGGGGTTGCGGCAGGGCTCGCCCAATTCGTTCTCGGTGGTACCCGATTGGCCAAACTCAGGCGTGTTGGTCTTGCCCAGCATGATAGCGCCGGACGTCTTCACCCGCTCAACCACGATGGAATCCATGTCCGGAACCCGGTCTCGGAACACGGCCGACCCCATAGTGGTTCTGACGCCCTTGGTCAACTCCAGGTCTTTGATCGAGATTGGCACTCCGTGCAGCGGCCCAAGCTCTCCGCTCTTCTGCACCGCTTCATCGGCGGCACGTGCGTCGGCCAGGGCCTGGTCCTGGCAGAGGGTTAGGTAGGAATGCAACTGGGGGTCCAGCAGGTCGATACGCTCGAAGAAGTTCTCGGTGGCCTCCAGCGACGATATCTTTTTTTCACGGATGTTTTGTGCCAAGTCCACAGCGGACATGAAAGCTAGTTCGGCGCTCATTCCAGTTCTCCCAATGCTATAATCGGGCCTGTTTT
Organism: SAR202 cluster bacterium; assembly: GCA_009392075.1. The sequence continues at coordinate 936 of VFHG01000205.1, read as the reverse complement.
GGCGACCAGCCTCAGGCCGGTCCCTTAAGTCTGTCCCAATGAATGGCGCAATTATAGCGGCGAGGGCGGCGGCGCACCACTGACTCACGCCCATACCGCTTTAACTTCGGCCACAACTCACCAAGGAGAGATTTTGTCTCTGGTAGGAATAATCGCAAACCCAGCCGCCAGCAAGGACATCCGGAGGCTGGTTGCCCAGGGCCGGGTGATACCCGACTGGGAGAAGGTGAACACCGTGCGGAGGGTGATGCTGGGCCTCCAATCGGTGGGCGTTACCAATGTCTTGGCCATGGCCGATAGTTCTAATCTGGTTCGGCGTGCCTGCGACGCCCCCAACCTCTCTATCGACCTGGAATTCGTGGACATGCCCTCCTTCTATTCCGAAGGTGACACGGTGCGGGCGGCGGCGGCCATGGCGGAGCAGGGCGTCGACTGTCTGATAACCCTGGGCGGCGACGGCACCAACCGGGCGGCGGTGGTCGGCAGCCGGGTTCTCCCCATGGTCGCCATTTCCACGGGCACCAACAACGTTTTCCCCACCATGGTCGAAGGCACCTTGGCGGGCTTGGCGGCCGGGATGGTGGCCAACGGCCGGCTGGATCTGGCTCAGGTTTCGCAGTCCAGCAAGATCATGAACATCTACGTTGACGGCGAACTAAAGGACATCGCTTTGATCGATGTTGCCCTTTCTAAGGAACGGTTCGTGTCCACCCGGGCCATCTGGGAGATCGACACACTCTATGAGGTCTTCCTCACCAGGGCTGAACCGGCGTCCATCGGCCTTTCGTCCATCGGCGCACGCCTGGAAGAGGTCTCTTTAGCTGACGAAGGTGGGCTGCAATACAGCATCGCCGACTCAGAAGAAGGAGAAGATTCTTCTAACCGCACCGTGCTCGCGCCCATCGCTCCAGGCGTGATCCCACCGGTGCTTATCTC
>VFHG01000204.1 GCA_009392075.1 SAR202 cluster bacterium | reverse complement strand
ATGAAATCCGATGATATCAGGCTCACACTATACGTTAACACAATAAGACGACATGTTTATCATAAATATAGATTAAGTAGCGATCATAGTATCGTGATATTTCATACTTAACCGGGCTGTAAGTCCGAAAGCTAGGGAACAGGATATGACGAAGCTGGACAATCACAAAAACGGGCATCTGAACTTTTTGCACTTGAGTGAAGTGCTACATCACATGGAAGGAACCGTAGTCGTAGCCTACGACTGGCTGGCCGGTCCCGCCTTGACCGAAAAGCAGCGCACGGAGCATAGGCTAGCCGAGAGTGAGCCAATCCGACGCGTCGGCACGATGGGCCTCTAAGAAGATCTCCGGAATATAACCGAACATTCCCATCAGGTCTCGAATCTAACTACCCTAAAGTTAACCCGGTTGTAGCCGCCCATCCAACACCCATTTCGGCGCAACCTCCACCGCGATCGCGGCCGGGAATACTCCTTCTCCACGGTGGCAGCGAAATCAGCTGCCGCCTTTTCTTTTGCCAAGAGCCGAAATTAGATCAGAACGGCAATTCCTGCCCGATCGCCTGCTCTTTGGCCTTGGTGTAAACCAGCTGCGCTGCGGCTATGTCCTCAAGAGCTAGGCCCATGGACTCGAACAACGTGATCGAGTTCGCCGAAGGGCGGCCTTGTACCCTGCCTGCAACCACATCCTGAAGCTCTTTGGCCATGTCCCAGCGGAAGCTGCCTCGTGGTTCCAGCCATAACAGGTCGCCACATTCGATCTTGGCCTGGTCCAAGTCGTCAACCACGATAACTTCGGACCGCAGCACCGCCTCTTCGTCGATCTCCCGCCGCATCCAGTGGTTACCGCCAGCGGCGTTGATGTGGGCGCCCGGAGACAGCCATTCCCCTAGCAGCGCCGGCTCTCGGGCCGAGGTTATAACTATCACCACGTCGGCCCCTTCCACGCATTCCTGTGCGCTGTCCACCGCTTTTACTTCTACGTTCAGACTCTCGCTGCTACGCTTGGCAAACTCCTCACGGCGTTCCTCCCGTCGGCTGAACACCTTCACTGCTTTAATATCGCGCACAGAACAGACCGCCTCCAATTGGGTGCGGGCCTGAAAGCCGGACCCAATCACGGCCACGATGGCTGCGTCTTCTTTGGCCATATATTTGGTCGCCACTCCGCTGGCGGCTCCTGTGCGAATCTGGCCTAGGCGGCCGGCCTCCATGCAAGAAAGCAACCCGCCGGTTTCATAGTCATAGAGCATTACGATCATCTTGGCTGAGCCGGGGCCGCCGAAAGAGGGGTAGGCCTTGTATCCGAAGACCCCTTGACCTGCGTTGGAGGCGGTCATGAAATGGAAGAATCCACCCGGCATGCGGATCCTATTCCTGGGGCGATTGTCCACCTTGCCCTCGCCGGCATCGGCAAACGCCTTGTCCAGCACGTCTATGCACTCGCCCATGGGCAGCAATTGGGCCACTTCTTGGTCGTTTAAAAACAGGGCCATATCTATCTATCTCCTGATGTTCCCGGCGCTCTTGATAAGCTATTCGTGTCCAGGCACGGACAGCAGCCAAGTATAGCACCGTGGAATCCCTTGGAATAGGCGTCAAAAAAGGGCATCCCTTTGCTACAATTAGCGGGCACTCCACCAGCTTGATACCAAGGAAAGAATCCAACGATGTTCAAACCCCGCGTTTACGTCACCCGGCAGATATTTCCGGACGCCTTGGACCTGATTGAGAAGTTTGCGGAGTTGGAGCTTTGGCCGGACGACGAGCCACCCTCGCCCGAACAACTCATGGAAGCCATGTCCAACGTTGACGGCGCAATCATCAATGTGATGGACCGCATCGATGCGCCGCTTTTGGACGCCGCGCCGAAGCTCAGGGTACTGAGCCAGGTCGCCGCGGGGCTGGACAACATAGACATCCCCGAGGCCACCAAGCGGGACATCATGGTGGGTTACACGCCTGGGGTATTGGCCAAGTCCACCGCCGACCTGGCCTTTGCCTTATTGTTAGCCGTGGCCCGCCGCGTGGTCGAGAGCGATAAATGGGTCCGGGAAGGCAACTGGAAAATCTCCCACCATCCCATGTTCTGGCTGGGGTCAGAGGTTAACGGCAGCACCTTGGGCATCCTGGGCTTGGGCGGAATCGGACTTGAGATGGCCAAAAGGGGTCTAGGCTTCGACATGAAGGTCCTCTACCATTCCCGCACCCGAAAACGGGACCTGGAGAAAGAGTACGGTCTTAAATACGCCTCGTTCAAGAGGATTTTGGCGGAGTCCGATTTCCTCTCCATACACGTGCCCCTCACACCGCAGACGAACCATTTCATCGGCGAGAAGCAACTCAAGATGATGAAGCCATCATCGATCCTGGTCAACCTATCCCGCGGGCCGGTCGTGGACACCGATGCCCTGCACCAGGCCCTCACCAAGGGCACGATCGCTGGAGCAGGCCTGGACGTGTTCGACCCCGAGCCGGTGCCCACAGACCACCCGATTCTCGGCCTGGACAACGTAGTGGTCCTGCCTCACATCGGCAGCGCGTCCAACCGTTCCCGCAGGGATATGCACCTTCTGGCGGCCAGAAACTTGGTAGCTGGTTTGAACGGAAACCGGCTGGAAGAATGCGCCAACCCAGAGGTCTACGAGTCTCTGGGCATCTAACTTCTAAGCATATCCTGTGATGCTAGCGCCGCGGTGGCGGCGGTCCGCCCCCGGCGGGCCGGGACTGGATGAACTCCGACCCACGAAGGCAGCTAACCGTGTACGGGTAAGCATTGGTCAAGTGGTAGTGATACGTCTCGACTTCAGACCCGTTCCACTGAATCCTATGAGTGTGACCGTGGCACTCGTCTAGTTCGGCGTTGGTTATCTCCTGGCCCTGGTCTCCATAGAGCCCGAAAAGCCCAAAACCGTCCATGGCATATCCCGTCAGCGTATGCACCAGTCTATGTACCTCACTCTGGCAAGAGCCGGGGCCGTGGTAATGATACTCACCCGATCCCTGAGGATGTCCGTCGCACCGGTCCTGGACCTCGTGGGCCGCCGCATCCCTCTCGGCATCATCAAGGGCGTTGTAGACCGCAACTCCGTTCAAAGCGATCCCGACCATTCCCATCGAAACGCAACTCGGGGTGGCAGCCAAAATGGAATCGAGCGGCAGAGATAATTGGACAGTACGCCCCATGATTGTATTGGGATTCCGGTTGATCTGATAGGCCGGCTCATAGAAATCGATCGGGAATTTCCGGTTGGATGACCCACCGGAAGGGCGTTACCGGTCACAACTCTGCGCCCATTGTTTTCGCCGAAAGAGACCTCGGCATTCGGCCAATCGACTTCACCTTGGACCGTGATTTTTCTCGCTACGTACCAATAATCACCCGCGACCCAGTCTCTGGTATGCTGCGCTCCACCGCCACGGAATTCTTGGCTACAGGCGTAAACCGATCCAATCTCAGGACTCGAACTCACCTTGCCGTCCCCAATCAGATACCCCGGGTCACCGATGATTGCATCAGCAAAGCCCATCTCCGCAGGCTCCGCCGTGGGAGTGATCTCGGCAGATTCATGGGGGATGTCGTTTACTTCCAATGCGACCAGACTTCCGTCTTTCTCCAGATAGACCACCTCAACCCCTTCCGCCGTTTCCTCGTGCACGCGCAGGTGGGCCGCGTCGATGCCTATAGGACCCCCAGTAAAGA
>VFHG01000203.1 GCA_009392075.1 SAR202 cluster bacterium | reverse complement strand
AAAACCAATCGCAGTCCCTGGGCCATGTTTATCTCAGGAACCCTTCGTAATTCCGCATCATCAATTGCGCCTCAAGCTGACGCAGGGTATCCAGGCCAACACCCACCATGATTAATAGGCTGGTGCTGCTTAGGGCAATAGCTTGAACGTCGGTGATGAGCGATGCAATATAGGGCATGATCGCGATGGTGCCTAGGAAAAGCGCACCACCAAGTGTGATACGCACAATTACCCTGTTGAGATAGTCCTGGGTCGGCTTTCCAGGCCGGATCCCCAGCACAAATCCGCCGTTCTTCTGCAGGTTCTCGGCCAGTTGTTGTTGGTTGAAGACCACCAACGTATAAAAGAATGTGAAGATCACTACCAGCACGAACACCATCACCCAATATAGCGGCGAAGAGGGTATCAACAAATCAGCAAAGAAGTTGGCCACATCTCCTACCCAGGATGTATTGGTGGCGAAATATGTGGCAATGGTCCCAGGCAGAATGACTATGGAAAAGGCAAAGATCAGCGGGATCATACCCGCCGAATTTATGCGCAATGGTAGATAGGTGGCTCCGCTTTGGCGGTACATCCTCCCGCCCCTGAAGATACTGCGGCCATACTGAACAGGGATGCGACGGTGTGCCTCATTGAACATAACGATGGCAGCGATGATCACGACTCCAATCAGGGCGAAGAACCCGATACCTAATACGTTGTCGCGGTCCAGGAATCCTTGGGTCAGTAACCTGGGGAATCCGGCAACTATCCCGGCGAAGATTATCAACGAGATTCCATTGCCGATACCCCGCTCAGTGATCATCTCGCCAAGCCAGACCAAGAACATGGTCCCGGCTGCGATGGAGAACAAGGCTGCAACGGTCGGCAGAAGTGCATCACCGGAAAATCCAACATCGGCGATAACGTTGCTCTGCTCCAAGAGGACCAATTGTCCATACCCTTGGGCAAAGGCTATAGGGATCGTGATCCAGTGGGTCAGACGGTTAATCTTGGCCCGGCCGGCCTCGCCTTCACGGGACATATCCTGAAGCGAAGGGATTACCGGAGTCAGCAACTGGATGATGATCGACGATGTTATATAGGGGAAGACGCCCAGAGCTACGATGCTCATCCGGCTCAATGCGCCGCCGCTGAACAGGTCTAAGAAGCCCAGAAGCTCGTTGTTCCGGAAAAGGTTGTCTAGCTGTACTTGGTCGATACCCGGAAGGGGGATGTGGGCAATGAACCGGTACAGGGCCAGGATAGCCAAGGTGAAGAGTATCTTGGCCCGCAGGTCAGGTAGGCTGAAGGCGTCAATCGCCGCTTGTATCAGCTTGGGGAATTTGCCGGCCTGGGTCTCGGCGTTCATCATTACGCCGCGATTTCCTCCGCAGTTCCTTTCGCCGCTTCGATCTTCGCTCTGGCTGACTGAGTAAACTTGGCGGCCACAACGGTCACAGGCTTGCTAATCTCACCGTCGCCAACGATCTTCACCGGTAGGTTGAGGTTCCTCAGGTAGCCTTTCTCCAAGAGAAGTTCTGGGGTGATCCGATCTCCGGCGTCGAAACTCTCTAAGGTCTCTACCTTAATCAGGGAATAATAGGTCTTGAACCTATTGTAAAAGCCCCTTTTCATGGGCAGTCCTTTAATCAACGGCAACTGACCGCCTTCAAACCACACGGGGGGGCCGCCTCCGGAGCGAGACTTCTGTCCCTTGTTACCCCGGCCTGCGGTGCTGCCTTGTCCTGCCGCGTCGCCGCGGCCAATCCGTTTTCTGTTTTTCCTGGCTCCCTTGCTCGGGGCCAATAGATGTTCCATCATGGGGTGGCCTCTTTGAACTCTTACGCCGAATAGAATGATTTTAGATGTATCGCAACCGCTGGTAAACGGTTTGGCGGTGGCTGAAATACCGGTTTGGCAGCCACAGTAACCAGGCTTACGCCCATTTTACCGGTATCTATTTTCTTTCGCAGAAGGGAATCCCTCTCGTGAAACGCCAGTGAGAAGGGCCAATTAGGCTATTTCAACTTTCACCAAATGGCTGACTTTATTGACCATCCCGCGAATAGTCGGTGAGTCCTGATGAACCACGCTATGGTTCAAGCGGTGCAGGCCCAATGACTCGATGATCCTGCGCTGGTTCTGGGGCCGCCCGATGGTGCTTCGGGTCCAAGTAATTCTGATTTCCGCCATAATATCTCGACCGTTGGTCCGTTTAGGGAGCCCGGCCTTTAATCTCCTTCAAGGGTCTCGCCGGGTCTTTGACTCATCAGCGATTCAACTACTTCGCTGGACTCAAGTTGGGACAAGTCGGGTTGGGCGAGGTCCGGATTGGCTCCAACAGGAACGGTCTCAACTTTGGTTGCTTCTGAAGGCATCGGCCGGCCCAACCGGCGGTTGAGTTCAACGTCAGGGTCTTTCAATTGACGGAGGGCTTCCATTGTCGCGTAGACGATGTTAATGGGGTTCCGGGACCCTAGGGATTTTCCGACCACGTCTTTAATGCCGCCCAGTTCCAATATCGCCCGCATGGCGCCGGCAGCGATGACTCCAGTGCCCTCTCCGGCCGGTTTGATCATTACGATGGTTGCGCCCTTTTTGACGGTAATCTTCTGAGGAATCGTTGTTCCCCGGAGAGGAATCTTGACCGTGTCACGGCGGGCCACAGCGTTGCCCTTCCTGACTGCGTCCGGAATTACCAGCGCTTTGCCGAGACCAACACCAACTTCGCCTTGACCGTCTCCCACCACAACCAACGCGTTGAAGCGGAGACGACGGCCTCCCTTCACCACTTTGGAGATGCGTCGGGTGAAGACGACTCTCTCGGAGAAACCTCCGGTGTCCTCTTCCCTGCCACGGCCTCGGTCGCGGTCTCGGTCGTTGAAGAACCTGTTAGGGGCTTGGGCCATAAGCTGGCTAGACCTCCCAGTCTATGCGGACGATCGCTTCCGCTATTAGAACGTTAACCCGGCTTCCCGGGTCGCTTCGGCCAGGGCCTTAACCCTGCCGTGATATTTACATCCGCCCCGGTCGAAGACGACCTGGGTGATTCCCTCAGCCAATGCCCTTTCAGCCACTAATTTACCAACGGCTGTGGAAGCATCTATCTTGGGCACGATGGGCGCCCCGGTTTCTTTGATGGCGTCGGCACTAGATGCCGCGGCCAAAGTATGCCCGGTGGTGTCGTCGATCACCTGCGCGTAGATATGGCGCAGGCTGCGGAACACGGCCAGCCTGGGTCGGTCAGGCGTGCCGGAAACTTTGTTCCTTAGCCTGATGTGCCTTACTTTTCTAAGGCGTTTTGCGTTCTTATCTTTAGGCATTACTGATTCTATTTAGCTCGGGGCAGTAGGCGCTTAGGCCTTTCTAGCCGCCGCCTTCCCTGGTTTAAAGTGAAGTACTTCGTCGGAGTACTTGATGCCTTTTTCTTTATAGGCGTTGGGCGGACGCGCCCTTCTGACCTGGGCCGCCAATTGGCCTACCTTCTGCTTGTCGATACCGCGAATATGGATCCGGTTGGCCCCTTCCACTTCCATGGTCACCCCTGGCTCTGGGTGAATCTCCACGGGATGGCTGTAACCAACATTCAGAGTGATTCCATCACCGGCTGCAACGACACGGTAGCCGACTCCCATCAGGTCCAAAGACCTAGTGAATCCTTCGGACACTCCGGTGACTGCATTGGCGATCAGGCTTCGGGTTAGGCCGTGCAGTGAATGGTGGAATTTGTTGTCTGACTGACGCTCCACCAAAACTACCCCGTCTTCAACCTTGACCACCACTTCCGGGTGGTATTTCTGCTCAAGGGTGCCCATGGGGCCCGTGACTTTGACTCCACCATATTGGACCTCAACCTGAACACCGCTAGGCAGCGTTATGGGCTTCCGGCCGATACGGGAGAGGGTTTTTTCTTGTTTTTTCTCGTTCACAGCGAAATCACCAGATGAAACAGAGTAACTCTCCACCAACGCCTGCCCGCCAGGCTTTACGCCCGGCCATGACGCCTTTGGAGGTAGATACGATAGCCAGCCCGATTCCTCCGTAGACCCTGGGAATCTCTCCCTTGCCGACATAGACCCTCAGTCCGGGTTTGCTGACGCGCTTAAGACCGGAGATCGCCGGTTGCCGTCCTTCCCGGTAGGTGAGATGAATCCGAATGGACGGATGGGCCTGTCCCCGGGGCATATCAAAGTCTCGGATGAAGCCCTCTTCTTTAAGGATCTTGGTCACGGCCAACTTCAACTTTGAGTGTGGGAGGATGACAGAATCGTGACGCACTTGTATAGCGTTACGAATCCTGGTCAACATGTCCGCCAATGGATCGGTTACCGGCATTTTTGGTCTATCTCCCGTCTCCGCCTAAAGTTAAAAGGTTTGAGAATTTCGTCATCGAATTTGATCTGGAACACCAGGCTAAAGGCTAGCCTTGCGCACGCCGGGCAATTCACCGTTCAAGGCCATCTCCCGAAAGCAGATGCGGCAGAGGCCGGTATGCCTGTTGTAGGCACGCGGCCGGTAGCAGCGGTTGCACCGGTTATATTCCCGGCCCGGGAATTTAGACTTTTTAAGCCATCTCTGGACTGTTGATGTCTTTGCCAACGACGCCTCCGTTAGGCCTCAACCGTTTCTTTGATAAAAGGCATACCGTAATATTCCAAGAGGCGAATAGCCTCTGTATCATTCTTGGCCGTGGTTGCGATGGTCACCTGCAATCCACGAATTTTGTCTATCTGGTTGTAATCAATCTCCGGAAAGATTATCTGCTCCCGGATACCGATGGTGTAGTTGCCGCGCCCGTCCAATCCGCGCCTGGGCAGGCCGCGGAAGTCACGGATACGAGGGAGGGCCGTGTTCACCAGACGGTCCAGGAAATGGTACATCCTGGCCCCGCGAAGGGTGACAGCGGTGCCGATGGGGTTCCCTTCCCTAACCTTGAAGTTTGCGATGGATTTCCGGGCCCGCGTGATGATCGGCTTCTGGCCGCTGATCACGGTGAGGTCTTGGCTGGCGGCTTCCATGGCCCTAGCGTTGGTCAGGGCTTCTCCTACGCCGATGTTCAGCACGATCTTTTGCAACCGCGGGACCTCCATGGGACTTCCGTAGTTGAATTCCCGTACCATCGCGGGAATTATATCTTTCTTGAACTGTTCGTAGAGACGGGGAGCAGGCGGAGGTTCAGTCGGCGGCTCCAGTGCTGCTTCGGCTTCTCTTGCAGCTCGTCCGCCACCACGCTCACGCCGTTGCCGGCGGGGCGCCTGTTCTTCGGTCTCGCCGTTCTCGTCACCGCCTCCTTCGGCAGCCGAGTCACCAGACTCCAC
>VFHG01000202.1 GCA_009392075.1 SAR202 cluster bacterium | reverse complement strand
CATAATAATAGTAGGGTTGAACGTGCGACCCTGCTATCTCTAACTGCTCCACCCGGGGGATCCTCCCGAGTGGAGCTTTTTGATTTTACAGAATGGCAAACTTGACCAGATGGACAATGTTGCTTAACATAACATGTAGAGATTATGGCTCCTTTCTCCAGCGCGCCGCCCGGTTGATCCTGCCGGGCGGCGTTTTTCGTGCCTCAGAAACCACCCCCTTCCACACCGTTTCGCCATTTGGCCAAAACATCCCGGTCCCGGGGAAAGGCCAGCACCGGAAGCGCGTCGATCTCAAAGAAACCGACCTCTAAAGCTTCCGGTCCCGCCGCCAACTCCCCTCCGGTTTCCGTGGCGGCGTATACCGCCACCATCACGGGATCGCCAGACACTGAATATAGGCCAATCAGCTCTCCAGGCTCAACCCTCAGTCCGGTTTCTTCCCAGACTTCCCTAGCGGCGGCACGCTCCACCACCTCGCCCATATCGACATATCCGCCCGGCAGACCCCAAAGACCATACCCCAAATCGGTGGCCCGGCGAATCATCAACACCTTGCCATCTCTGGGCACGATGCATACCACCGCCACCTTAGGATCGTAGAAGATAACGCGGCCGCAGTTGGGGCACACAGGCCGCTCTTGTCCAAAGACATCGTTGTTCTCAAGGGCGGTGGCGCAGGACGGGCAGAATTTATCTTCTTTGGTCACGAAACGTCCCCTTGTAACATTGTTGCAGCTTGGGGTTATAACGCCGTTGATTATAATATGCCATGGCCGCGTGATCTTGTGGATTGGTCGGCTGGCGGCTGGGGAGTAAAGTCAGACTATTCAAGCATTCAAGTTGAATTCCAGGCGGTTCCTAACGGCGAGGTCATTCGGGTTCGGTTTCATAATAGCCTCGGTTGTAGCTGTGTTGATCGTAATCGCAATGGTGGTTCTGGGTGAATACACCAAGACCAGAGGGCGATTCCTCCTTACTGCCCTGGTGCTGGAAGGATATTTCTTCTGCAGCCTGGGACCGGCATGGGTGGCGGAGCGTAGGTCTGAATCCCAGCTGTCGCAGGCGGCATTAGTCGCGGCAGTTGTTGCCTTGGCACTGCTGTTAATCGGTATCTGGGGCACACCTAACTCCGACGCGTTCTGGAAGAGCGCGGCGATTGTTACGATATTGGCGGTGACCCTGGCTTATTTAGCCGTAGTGGACGTTGAGCCTGGAAGGCTAGCCGGCAGCTTCCAAGTGAAGGCCGTTTCGCTTGCAGCCGGAATAGCCTGCATCGGCATAGCCGGCGGGATAAATTGGCCGCCCTACTGGTGGGTTTTCACACTGGCGTTCTTGGTCTGGGCTGGCGCAGTTTTGGTCCAGCCAGCAAAGTATCTTGGCAGACGTATCAGAAAACGGTTTCAGGGACGCTGAGCGCGCACCAGTTCTTCGACCATGCTGCGTTCAGGCATGGAGTCCTGAGCTCCGGTTTGGGTCACAGCCAGCGCCCCGGCGGCACAGGCGATCGTTACCGATTTTTCTAGGTCCTTGCCCTCGGCCAATGAGACCGCCAGCGCTCCGTTGAAAGCGTCCCCTGCCGCAACCGAGTCCACGGCAGCCACATCGAAGGGCGAAACCATGCCATGAACCTCGTTATTGGCGAAATAGGCCCCTTGGGCTCCCAGTTTGATCACCGCCGTGCCCACGCCCCTTCGCAGAAGCGCGGCCGCGGCTTTGGCAGCGGACTCCGGTCCTGTCACTGGGAACCCGACCAACGCCTGGGCTTCGGTCTCGTTGGGGGTGATTACGTTACAGAGACCCAAGAGTTCGTCGGGCACCGGCCTGACCGGGCCTGGGTCCAGTATGACAGCCACCCCCAAGGAGCCGGCTTCCCAAGCGACCTCCAACGATAACTCGATGGAAGTTTCTAGTTGCAGCAACAAAGCCGCCGCGCCCGACAGCAGACGTTTCACCGCCTGGCCTTGCTCCGGGCCGCAGCTGTCGTTGGCCCCCAGGACCTGGGTTATGCAGTTTTGGGCTGTCTCATCGACGCCTATAACAGCGATTCCTGAGCTTTCCTCCGGGTTAACGCCGATGCCGGAGATGTCGACGCCCGCCGCTGCCAACCCCTCCAGCAACTGCGGGCCAAAGATGTCGCATCCGACCCGCCCGACCATGGCAGACCTGGCCCCCATGCGGGCTGCGGCGACGGCCTGGTTGGCGCCCTTGCCCCCGGCATAGGTTAGAAACCGGCTGCCAACCACGGTCTCGCCGGGCCGGGGGAACCGTGGTGCAAAGGTCACCAGGTCCATGTTGATCCCGCCCAGGACTATTATCTTCGGCGCTTGTTGAGTCATATCGCGTTCACGCTAGCATCAGCCGCCCAGAAGGGTCAACGATGGGCGGTCTGGATGTCCGATCTGCCCATGCTATAATCGCCCCGGCGTGGTTACACGCCTGGTCACCCGAGCTAAACAGATAATCCAGGAGAATTAATATGGTTGCGGCGTTGGACAAGATTAAGGTCGTCGACCTGACCCGCACTTTGGCCGGACCCTTCTGTACCATGCTGATGGGCGACATGGGGGCTGAGGTTATCAAGATCGAAGAGCCGACCGGCGGTGACGAAACCCGTCATTGGACCCCATTTGTGAATGGTGAAAGCACCCAGTTCCTCACCTTCAATCGCAACAAACGCAGCCTGGCAGTCAATCTGAAAGAGCCCGATGGCCTCAAGATCGTTAAAGACTTGGCGGCCGACGCTGATGTGATGATCGAAAGTTTCCGCGCTGGAACTCTCGAGCGGTTGGGTCTTGGGTACGAAGAGATCAAGAAGATAAACCCGGGCGTGGTCTATTGCTCAATCTCCGGGTATGGACGCACCGGACCGATGTCTGACATGCCCGGTTATGACCTGTTGATCCAGGCCTACAGTGGCCTGATGAGTTTGACTGGAGACCCGGACGGATCGCCCCTCCGGATCGGATTCTCGTTGGTGGACCTGTTCACGGGTATGATGGCCTACGGAACGATTCTTACGGCCCTCCGGCAGCGCGACCAAACCGGAAAGGGACAATGGGTTGAATCGGCTCTGCTGGACGGCCAAGTAGCCGCCCTCAGCTATCATGCAACCGGCTTCATGGGCACCGGAGTCGAGCCCAAGCGGATGGGTTCAGGCCACCCGAGCCTGGTCCCATATCAGAGCTTCAATTCCAGCAACGGCCAATTTATCATCGGTTGCGCCAACCAGGGATTATGGGAGCGCATGGCCCGCGCCATCGGCCAAGAAGGCATGCTGGACGATTCCCGTTACACGACCAATACCGACCGGGTGGACCACCGGGCTGAGTGCGTGGGAGAACTGAACACTGTATTCGCCACCAACACCACCGATCACTGGGTTGACCTGATCGTTGCGGCTGGCGTGCCTTGCGGCCCCATCAACACCGTCTCCGAAGTGGTCTCCAACCCCCAAGTTTTGGCCCGCAACATGATCGCGGAAGTGGACCATCCCAATGTCCCCAACCTGAAATTCCCTAACTCCCCATTGAAGCTGACCGACTCCCCGGCCACCATACGCCGGGTACCACCGCTGCTGGGCCAGCATAGCGAAGAGATATTGAGCGAGTCTGGCTACTCTGAGGAAGAGATTGCCGGCCTGAAAGAACGAGGAGTTATCGGAGGCTAGGGGAACTAAAGACCTGACCTTGTTTCATGTCTCCGGTGACCCTAATCCTCAGCTAAGAATATGCCTGCAAACAAACTGCGTCTCATACATACCTCGGACACCCACCTGGGCGACATCACCGGTCATCCCCAGTCGGCGGATGCGCTGACGGCTGTGGTGGACTCGGTGGCCGATAACGGTGGCGACATGCTGCTGCTGGTGGGCGACATTTTTGACAACGAGCGTGTCTCGGATGATGTGCTGAGTTGGTTCCTGGGAGAGATGGAGCGGTTGAAGGAGCCGGCGGTGGTCTTGCCTGGCAACCATGACCTGATCCATGAGACCTCGGTCTACCGCCGCGAACCATTCAACCACGCGCCGGAAAACCTCTTTGTGCTCAAGGGAACTGAGGGTGAGACGCTTTCGTTCCCCAAGATGGGAATCGACCTCTGGGGGAGAGCCATGCCCATGCACACTCCGGACTTCAAACCCCTTCATGGGATGCCGTCGCCTGCGGAAAACAACTGGCTGGTGGCCTTGGCCCACGGTCATTTCCATTACGCTGAAGACCGGGACCAACGTTCCTCTCCGATCTACCCTCAGGAAGTCGCTGATGCCGGTTGCCACTACCTGGCGTTAGGCCATTGGGACCGCCATGTGGACGTCTCCCAGGGTAGTGTGACTGCGGTCTACTCGGGCTGCCCTCTAGGCCCCATCGGAAGCCCCGGCGCCGGAGAAGTAACGTTGGTGGACCTAGACCCTCAGACAGGAGTCTCATTCCGCCAAGTAACGATCAACTAGGGCAGACTTGGCCGACGGAGCCTTTGGCTGTGGACCCGGCACCAAGACAGTCGTTGCGTTAAACGGCGAGGCGGTCAACGACGCGAACTCGCCGATGGAGCTGGGATACGTGACTCTGGACGATGACACGGACGTGTTGGAGATCGAATTTCCCAGCGGCGCCGGCATGTTCGACCCACAGACTAGAGACGCTGACCAATCGGCGGAGTACCGGGAAAAACGACATCGTATCGTATGCGAGGTCCGATATAGTCTCCGCTTTCGCAATCCTATGAATACCTTCCCCTAATCGTCTGAACATCTTCCTTAGCGAGTATCCACGAGCTGGGGTCCAGAGGCTCTGGCGCAGACCATGCAACGAGGTGCTCTTCCGACCGGAAGAAGTTGTTCTGGCCTCAAGTGCCGCCCCGGTGCACAACAACGTCTTCTGGGGTTACCTGAGTGACGATCCCATTATTCGCCTCCAGATGGATGCGTTCGGCGCAGTGGGCGCAGGCGTCGTCCAGCTTGATGCTGTTGCCGCGGTATTGGCCGTTCACCAACAGGAGGAAGTCGATGGCTCAAGGTATGCCAAACTGCTGTTCGCCGTCCAACGTTACCGTATGGAAGGAGAATCCCAAGCCGTCAAGAAACCTACCGTGGTCTGCGGCCAAAGAGCAGGTGTTCACTGGTTGGCCGTCGGCGAGAGTTAAGAAGCCCAGCCGGGCTAGCATTAGAATTCCGTTGTCTGTCTCGTCCGGTCCGGCGCCAAGGCCGGCTGCTATGTCTCCGGGCGACGTCAACTCTGGTCTGGATTTTTGACGGTACAAGATGTGGCGGGCGATCAATGTTTCGTTGT
>VFHG01000201.1 GCA_009392075.1 SAR202 cluster bacterium | reverse complement strand
GGAGGTTCGGAGATTATGTTCGATCGGTTCAAAAAGCCTGGTTTCATTCTATTTTCGTCCTTGATGCTGTCGCTACTGTTTCTAGTAGCGTGCGGATCGTCGGCAACGGAGGCACCTCAAGCAGCTGCGCCGAAAGCTGCTGCGCCGAAAGCTGAGTCGAAAGCGCCAGTTAAAGTAGCAGGAGTTACGATGGCAGCGCCTACTGCTACACCGGCGGCGGCTAAGGCGCCGGCAGCCAAGGTCAAGCCCGCAGGCACCCTCTCAGTGGGCCAAAAGGAATTGGGAACGTTCCAAGGGCACCCCTCATTGGCCGTTAACCCTGCCCTTTTCGTTCAGCAGACGGCTCCCATCAGCGAAGGGCTAGTGACCATCAACATCAACAAAGAGGTTGAAGGCTGGCTAGCCGAGTCCTGGAGCATCTCAGAGGATTTCAAGACCTGGACTTTCAAACTCATAAAGGGGGTTGAGTTCCACAAGGGCTACGGCGAGATGACCGCCGCAGATGTGATCTATTCCTACGTGGAAGGATGGGGTGTCAATCCATTGCATGCCAGGACCCCAGACTTCAAAGGCTTCTGGACGGCTGAAGGCGGCAGTGTCACCGAGGTCGACGACTACACCATTGAAGTGAACACCGGCATAGCGATCTCAGAGCTCGTGACATTAGAGAACTGGTTGGCAAAAACTCCTTCCGGCTCCTCCAACTGGGTAGTGAGCAAAGCCCAGTCTGATGAGATCGGTGTTGAAGCAGCCAACCGTGACATCTCCGGCACCGGACCTTGGTCGATGGAAGAGCACCGAGAAAACGAGTTCTGGCGCATGGCGGCGGTTGAAGACCATTGGCGTCAGACGCCGGCCTTCGCAGAGCTGATCTTCCGAGAGATTCCGGAAGAGTCGTCCCGTATCGCCGGATTCCAGACCGGCACGATAGACACATTCCTGATGGCCTTCGACTCCATCCCAGAGATCGAAAAAGTGGAAGGGGCGAAGTTGCTATCGGTGTCCAACGCGATCGACTACGCCATCAACTTATACGGAGGCTACTATACGGAAGCCTCTAAACCCGACACCGAAAACCGGGCGTCCTACGATCCCGAGGTGCCGTGGATCTCCAGCGATTGGCATACAGACTCCCCAGAGTGGGAGAACGCCCGCAAGATACGGCAAGCCCTGGCCATCTCCGTCGACCGGGATACCATCATCGAGACCCTGCTCAGAGGGTTTGCCGACCCGATCAAACTCTGGTTCTGGGGCAACCACGGATCGCAGATCGATGGCGACTGGGAATACAACCCAGAACGTGCCAAGCAGCTTCTCTCCGAGGCCGGCTACCCCGACGGTTTCGACATCACGCTCACACCATCGTTGCGCGGCGCTCCCGCTGAAGTGGAGGCGTGCGGTGCGATAGCGCAGATGTGGGGCGACATAGGGCTAAACGTAAAGTTGCAGAGTCTCCCCTATTCCACTTTGCGGCCCACAATGGTCGCCCGCACATACCAGGGGGCCACCTGCCACGCCGCTGGCGCCCGAATCGTAACGGTCGGAGCTCAGACGCTGATCACCGAGAACGCAGCCTGGAATGCTGGCGCGAGCCACCCTTGGATGGAAGACATCATGCCCAGGATCAGCGCGGCCGTAGACCCGGTGGACTTGGTGCGACTGGAATCGGAGTTGGGCAATTGGCTCTTCAACAATGCACTCACCTACATTGGGCTCTACAGCGTTGGCGCTGTATGGCCGGTGGGTCCGCGCATCGAGGAATGGAAGGCTGATATTAAATTCACGGACCTCAGAAACATCAATGGGTACGAGTACATCAAGCACCGGTAGGACCATAGCAATTAGGGCCGAGAAGCCCTAGGACGGCGACAACCTCCAAGCCGGGCGCATTTCTGACGGTGTGCGTCCGGCTTGGACATTCACCTCTGGGTCGACCAGATATCGACGGCCTTCGATTGGAGATGTAAGGGCATGCAGAAGTTCTTGGTGCGCCGCTTCTTAGTAGCCATCGTTACTGTTATCGTCGTCTCACTCGTGATCTTCATCATGAGCAGGGCCGCCGGGGATCCTCGCGCCCTCCTGCTTGATGACTACTCCACTATGGAGGACTGGGACCGGTTGGGGGAGGCCCTGGGACTGAACAAGCCCTATTACCAGCAGTATGGGATATTCATCAAAGACGCAATACGGGGAGAATTCGGCGAGTCGATCCAACAGGGGCGGCCCGCCATGCACATCGTGCTGGAACATCTTCCCGCCACTCTTCAGCTAGCAACGGCCTCGTTCGCGCTATCTCTGCTGATCGGCGTTCCGCTGGGCATCATATCGGCGGTCAAGAGAGGCAGCCTTGTCGACCAGTTCGGCAGGGCCGTGGCTCTCGTCGGTCAATCGGCGCCGCCTTTCTGGCTGGGAATAATGCTGATGTTCTTCTTCTCAGTGCACCTGGGCTGGTTACCACCGTTCGGCCGTGAAGACCCACGGGGCGTAATTCTCCCAGCCATCACGCTGGGCTGGTTCTATGCGGCTGCCAACTTGAGGTTGATTCGCTCGGCGATGCTAGACGTGCTGGACTCCGAGTACATCAAATTGGCCCGCGCCAAAGGAGTGCCCAGCAGAACTATCATCCTTAAGCACGCCTTGCGAAACGCCGTTATACCGGCGTTGACCTTTGCGGGCGTTACTCTTGGGGCACTGGTTACTGGCTCCCTGGTTACGGAGACTGTGTTCGCCTGGCCCGGACTCGGCAAACTTGCCGTGGACGCTTTGTTCGGCCTTGATTATGCCCTCCTCCAGGCGGTAGTCATCGTGTTCACTCTCTTGTACGTGACCGCGTCCTTCCTGGTAGACGTCCTATACGCGGTGATAGACCCACGTATTCGTTACACATAAGGTCCAGGAGCGAAGAGCAGATGGCATCCCAAGAAACCACAGATATCCTCGCACCCCCAAAGCCACGGCTCATCAGCTTGCCAGGTATCTGGCGCGCATTACGCGTATGGCCCATAGTGCCGGTCTTTCTGCTCTCTTTGGTGCTTGTTTCGGGCATCGCAGCGCCCTGGGTCGCTCCCCACGACCCAGACCGGGGCAACCTGAGGGAGCGTAATCAGCCGCCCTTCTGGTCCGGCCCTGAAAGCGCGCTAAAAACAGTTGCAGACAGCGTCGCCTTGGAAGAACAAGGAAGGTTGATAACCCTGAGGAACGCCCAGGAGATAGACCCGCAAGCCGCCGTAGGCGATACGGTAGAAGTTGAGATCGCAGGCGGCGGCAGCACCAAATACCTGCTGGGCACCGACCAGTTGGGCAGGGACCTATTGTCCCGCGTGATCTACGGCGCCCGCATATCTCTGGTAGTGGCTGTGGTGACCCTGGGTGTCGGTGGCACCCTCGGGGTGACCCTGGGACTGGTCGCCGGTTGGTACGGAGGCTGGGTGGACGAACTGATCATGCGGTTCGTCGATGTCATGCTCTCCCTGCCTCTGATCTTGGTTGCCTTGGTCCTTGTGGTGACCCTGGGTCAGTCCTTCTCGATCATAGTAACCGTGCTTTGCCTTTTTATTTGGCCGCGTTTCGCCCGTCAGATCCGTGGCGAAGTGTTGCAGCTAAAGACGCAAGACTATGTGGCGTTGGCCAAGGTGTCCGGGGCCTCGACACTGAGGATACTCTTCGTCCATATCTTCCCAGGTACCATCAACACTCTTATCGTAGTGGCCACGCTGCAGATCGGTATTGTTATCCTTCTGGAATCTGTGTTGAGCTTCCTGGGGGCTGGTGTCCCCCCGCCCACCGCGGCTTGGGGTTCCATGGTAGCGGATGGACGTGATCGGCTAGCCGGATTCTGGTGGATCTCCACCTTCCCTGGTTTGGCGATAATGCTCACCGTGATGTCGCTGAACCTATTCGGCGACTGGCTACGGGACAAGCTGGACCCAAGGCTCCGCCAGGTCCTATAACGCTCAACTGAGAACAAGGTCACACGGAGCCAAGTTTAACTGGGCGATAGGCCCATGGCCTGCAACCCGATCTTGGCCAGGTCTTCATCGGCGTTGTGTCCGCGTATCCCGCCAACGCCGATGCCGCCTAGGATGGCGCCGTCTTTGATGATGACAACGCCGCCCTATCCATAGGTGACCATCGGGTCGCCGTTCTCGCTGACGCTCCTGCCGATGTTGGACATGTTCCGGCCCCAGTGCCCGCTGTTGATGCCCAAGACGCCGGAGGTGTACACCTTACGCACCGAGTGCCTGCGAGTGACGACCGACACTACCGAACGCGGCCTTGGGCGGCTCATAGTCGTCTATGAGACTCGTACCAAAGCCGTTCAAAATAGCATCTGAAGACCGTGGAGATGACGGTTGACAGGCTTCCAACGGTAGCAGTACTCTCCTTTTTTCCACCGGAGCAGGCCGGGACCGGTGTAAATTAAAGATTTCGGTTCAGATTCCGCCGAACCTGCTAATCTACGATTATTAAGAGAGGGTCTCATGTACGCAGTACCTGACGTCGATGAAGTGGTGGCCGTGGCTAAGGATCTGGGGATTCATCTTGGTCCCGATGAGGCCGTCAAGTACCAGAAGTACCTTATAGAACAGTTGGATCAGTTGGACACCTTCGTCCAGGCCCGGTTGGAAGAGGCCAACCCTCCCATGGTCTCCGCCGCCCGCGAGCCCGGGCACCGTCCGAGCCCAGAGGAAGACCCGCTCAACGCCTGGATGTGGAAGTGCCGGATCGAAGGGTCGGACGATGGTCTGCTTGCCGGCAAGACCGTAAGCTACAAGGACCACGTCGCGGTGGCGGGTATACCCATGAGCTTCGGATCTTTCGCCCTCGAGGGCTTCATTCCCGACTTCGACGCCACTGTCGTCACCCGCGTGCTGAAGGAGGGGGGTACTATCATCGGCAAGAACGTCATGAACGGACTGAGTGGCGGATTCGGTACTGGCGGCGCCATCGGCGACTACGGCCGGCCTCTCAATCCCCATAACCACGATCATGTGACCGGCGGATCCTCCGCGGGCTCCGCCGCGGCCGTGGCCGCCGGCGAGGTGGACATCTCCTTCGGCGGCGACCAGGGTGGCTCCATCCGTATCCCTGCGGCTTACTCCGGCATCGTTGGACATAAGCCCACGTTCGGACTGTTGTCGCACTTCGGGATCGGGTTCGGCTCGGACCAGAGCATCGACTACACCGGCCCGATGACCCGGACCGTAGAGGATGCGGCGGCTACGCTCCAGGCCACTGCGGGTTACGACCCTTACGATCCCCGCCAGACGCGAGACGTCCCGACTACCATCGACATACTCGGGGGTCTGACCGACGGCATATCAGGGCTGCGCATCGGTGTTCTCGGGGAGGGCTTTGACGATGCTGAGGACGATGTGCGCGACTTGGTGATGACGGCCGTCGACGTCCTCTCAGAGGCGGGCGCTGACGTATCCAAAGTATCCATCCCAGAGCATCACGACATCTGGGCGGCCCAGGCTGCGCTAACGGGCGAAGGGGCCCTTGCCGTGTTCAAAACTGGGTTCTTCGGTGCCTTCACCAGGACCTATTACCCAGCTTCAATCATCGCAGCCATCAACAAGATGTGGGCCTCCCAAGCCGATGTGCTCACCCCACGCAGCAAATTATCGCTTATCGCTTCGGAGATGAGCCGTCGCAACTACCACGGCCGCGTGTATGCCAAGGCCCAGAATGTGCGTCCCACCTACATCAAGGCCTACGACGCCGCGCTTGCCAACGTCGACGTGCTCGTTATGCCCACATGTATCATGACGGCGCCCAAGAACCACACCCCTGGTAGCTACCTCGAGGCCGTCGAGGACAACCTAGCGACGGTGAACTCGAAAGGCTCCCGTAACACCCTGCCCTTCAACTACACCGGCCACCCAGCGCTCGCCCTTCCCGTGGGCAAGTCGTCAGCCGGTCTCCCAGTCAGCATTCAGCTCGTCGGGCGCTTTTTCGACGACCCGCTACTCATGAGAGCCGCTTACGCCTACCAGCAGTCGACCGACTGGGACAATATCATCGGCGTGCATTCCTGATCGGGCTAGGAATCGGGTGCAGGGAGTTGATAGGCGCCAAGACCCAAAGCACTGAGTATACCGCCGCGTGAAATGGCTACCAACGGCTGGCCTTCTCTTGTCCTCTCCTCGACGATTCACTCGGCGAACTATGGGTCTGAAGCGGTAGTTGCCATCCTAAGAGGACCGATTCTAGCCATTTTCATAGCCAGTCTTTAAGTGAGGTACCGCCATGCGACTGCTGCGGAAACGGGACTACCCCGCTGGCTCC
>VFHG01000200.1 GCA_009392075.1 SAR202 cluster bacterium | reverse complement strand
CATGACAAGTTGGCCACCATGTCGATCGCGGCCACGGGTCGCGCGGCTGTCGGCCTATCGCCGGGACGCCCGGGCAGTGCGTCGAGCAACTATCCAGATATGTAAACAGTGGGATTCGTTGGAGAACCGGTTCCGAACGTTCCCCAGGTTCAGGTTGTTGGTTACGTCCAAGCTGGAGAGCCTATCCATTACTTAAGTCTCCAAGGAACGGGATCTAGCGAAGAGTCCGATTCCTTCTTTTAGACCCTAATTATCCGAAAGTTAGTAGGGCTATTCCCCCAATTATCAAAGCTATGGAAACCGCCTTGGTAGTAAGCGTTCTTCTGTCAATTGTCTCGTCTAGCAATCGGAATGGTGGAACGCTCAGGATACTACCGTAGAGAAATACGAAAAATGGCCTTGATGCAGTAATAGTAGATACGATTGAGATTGCACCGAGACTAGAAGCTGCAACGTTCAAGAATATGGCGATCGGTGACAATATCATTTCTCCGATAACGATAAAAGCGAGCGTTTGAGGATGTTTCAACGCGTGAATAACGGTGAGCACATCTTTAGGTCGGCAAAACATCGCAAGGAAACTAGCCATACAGAAATTTCTCAAGGCGTATACGAATTCCACCTCGATTCGTTCGAGGGCGTATTTACCGCTGATATGAGCTAAGGCGGTAAACATGCTTGCCGCCATTAATATTGGGAAAGCTCTGTTAAAGGCGAACAGATTACCTGATGAGCTTCTTATTGATATGGAAAACGCTCCGATTACGACGATAAGAATTGCAAACCATTGGGAGATCGAGAGAAGTTCTCCCAAGAAAGGCATGGCCAGTAAGGCCACAAAAACCGGGAACGTGTGAATGACTGCGGATGCCCGCGAGGCTTCCTCAAGCCTATAGCTTATGAACATCGTCCAAAGTGCGGCTCCCCAAAATAACCCAGCTAATCCAGCCAACAAGAGATGACCTAAAGGTAGTTGTTCCGGAATCCCAAACACGGCCAGCGCAAGCCCAGTGTGGCCGTACAGACTTATTACAATTATTAGATAAAAGCTAGAAAGATCTGGCATGTTTACTGCTATCAGGCGTTTATCTGCGACAGTAACAAGTCCGAAAATTGCTGCTGAAAGGAGCGCCAACCAAATTGCCATCACATTCTCACTGGATGGGTCCGCAGAACCAGATTGTATTCGCGGTAATTAACGGCACCGGTAAAACTCAGAGTCTTTCTCAGTGGTCTTCTTTAAATTCTGCCAATTCATTTTCTAACTGAATCCTTCTTTCCCGTTCTTCAGCTAATTGGTCTTCTAGGGCCTCCCGTAACCGCATTTCAGTAACGGCCCTCTCCCCAAGCGCTTTTGCTCTCCTGCCTTCTTTGTAGGCCAAGGCAATTCGCCAACCTCCAAAGATAACCAGTACAACAATTACGAGGATCAAAAGACTTATAACTGCCATCAATTCTTATCTGCCTCTTTTTACCCTCGATGAGTATCGCCAAACGATAGGCATCGACTGAACTTAACGGTATTGCTGATACACAAATTACCCTTTGATTACTCAGTACATATCATAGTAAAACCAATATCGACCCTTGATACAGTGGCGATAATGGTCACTATGTTGCGTATGCAGGATATAACTTAATAAAGATGTATAGAGAACTAAAGGTGGCCCTCTCCGGAGAGATGGAGATTGGAATCGGAGACGGATCCAAACGGATGTTTAACCCGGGCGACATATTGCAGGTGGAAGACTTGACTGGACAAGGCCACACTACGCGGTCTGTAGATGAACGTATCTCGGCCAGCGTGGCGCTGCCGGGTTAAGGCAGTTGTGCGGCTAGAGGCCTAGTGGAATTCACGGGCACTGAATTTCCTAGCCCCAATCCCCGGCCTAGCATGATTCAGTCTTGCATTATGTAAAGTGGTACATGACTTCGCTGGAGAAGAGCTCCAGGCTTTCACCGGGGATGGGGTCTGGGAATAGCAAGAAGAAAGAGTGGATTCCCTAGTCTACATATTTTGATAGTTGCTGGATGCACTGTCCTGGGGTCCCGGCACTGTTGATCCCCAATGATTTTTGGGTTGTATAGTACTTACTAGACTATCGTCTGGCTTGAAGGGACAGCCCGATCAGTTAGGGTTGATTCCAGCTACCGCACAAACCTGCAGATCGGGCAAAACTGGGGGTAGGTGCCCATAGTTAACCTGGTGCTAGAATGGCCCAGCGCTTGCCGGCCTGACAAGGCCGGTGGTACAAAGATCAGGGGCAGGTCAAGATCGGTATCGCTGCAACCATCTGATCGGGGTTTAGTCTTCGCTCGATTCTAATTATGCATGAGAGGTCGCAATGGTTCGGAAGGCCGTCGAGATTGGAATTTCTTTAGGCGTAAGCCCCAGAGATACGTTTGACAACATGATTGACCTAATAAAGAGCGCCGAAGAGTATGGGTTCGACAGCGCCTGGCTCATTGATATCCCTACATCTAAGGATTGTTTTATTTCTATGGCTCTTGCTGCTATTAACACAAAAACAATTAGGCTGGGCAGCGGAGTAATCAACCCGATCACCAGGCATCCTGCAGTGTCTGGACGAGGCCTTGCTGCCGTCCAAGAGTTGAGTCAGGGGCGGTGCTTGGTGGGTCTTGGTACCGGACATACGGATGTTCATATGCTCGGCAAGAAACCAGGCAGGATCAAAGATGTTGAGGAGGCGATAACTCTTCTCCAAAAATTGTTTCGTGGTGAAAAGATCACGAATTACGGGATGAATCTACAGCTTCCGGTGGACTATGATCCAATCCCAATCTTCCTTGCTGCGAACCAACCGAACATGCTTAGATTAGCAGGCAAACTTTGCGACGGCGTGATTCTCATGGGTGGCGCGAATGTAGAATTCATCAAATGGCAGATGGCCCATGTCCGTGAGGGCGCCGAAAGTGCAGGAAGAACCCTGGATGATATTCAGCTTGATCTGTGGTTCCCCATGTCCATCAGTGATGACAAAGAGCAAGCGCTTACGGACATTAGACCTTGGGTAGCTTCACAGGCAGAAACCTTCAGCTTCTGGAAAGATCTCCCGGATTTTCTTGAACCATACAGAGACGAGTGTGCCAGAATCGGAGCAGCATATGATAAGACGCATCACGTATCACGACATGCGGTTCACAAAGAGCTAGTGAGCGACGATCTGGCAAATTATTTGGCCGTCGCCGGCAGCGCCCAAGAATGTGTTGAGAGAATCGAAGAAATAACCAGCTTAGGAATCCATGGAATAACGACCGCACTTCTTCCGGGAGATAGGAAGGATAGACTGCGTACGATGTCCGAAAACATAATTCCGGCCTTGGCTTAAACATCTGATCCGGAGATATGCGTGAAAGACGAGATAAACGGAGCAATAGCTGCTTGGGACGACTCTGAAATTGGTGACCCTCTTGTACTGATTCATGGGCTTTCAGAATCACGAGCTGCTTGGCAGCATCAATCTCAAGAGCTCAGCAAGCACTTTCGGGTTATCAGCTACGATGTCCGAGGATTTGGCGAATCAGAGATTGGAGTAGCCGAGGGCACGCCCCAGCAATTCGCTAGAGACTTGGCTGGGTTGTTGTCGAATCTTGGTGTTGATCGGGCGCGATTATGGGGGTTTTCGATGGGTGGTGTCATCTCCATGCGCTTCGCTATCGATTATCCCGACATGGTTGAATCCTTGATTTTGGGGTCCAGTTCCTGCCTGATAAATCGGCAGGCATTGGAGTTCTTTAAGATTCGAACAGGACTCACTACAAGCGATAAACCTGATGAGCTTATAGACCTCAACACCGAAGACGCCAAAGCATGCATCAGCATTGATCGGCCTGATTTAATCCAAAAGTACGTAGACTTGAGAACTAGCGCTATTCAAGACCTTAAGGGTTATGCGAATGCCTGCGCTGCGATGTCTACCCTTTTCGAACATCCTTTGACGCATGAATTGCCAAAAATAAAATCGCCCACTTTGGTTATCACGGGCGACCTAGATATGTTTTGCCCGCCCAAAGCATCAGGCATTATCCACGACGGGATCCCTGGATCGATTCTGCGTATCCTCCCAGGAGCAGGACACTGCGCCCATTGGGAGCAAGCGGACACTATAAACGACATTGCTTTAGATTTTTTGTCTGGTAATGGGACCGGCTGACAAATTCTCTTCTGATTAACTCCATTTCAGGAGGCGATAATGGAACTTGGTTTAGTTGGAAAAACTGCAATCGTTACAGGCGGAGCATCCCATATCGGGAGGCGAATAGCCCTCGATCTGGCTAGTGAAGGCGCCGCCGTCGTCATCGCCGATGTTGACGATAAACAAAGTCATCGGGTCTGTGACGAGGCTAAAAAAAACGGCTGGAAGGTCGAGCCGATACAATGTGATGTCACATCCGTTGAGTCGGTCGAGGGGATGATCAAAAAGACTTTAGATGGGTTTGGCCAAGTAGATATATTGGTGAATAACGCTGGTTGGACCGCAGATCGCCTGTTCGTAGAAAAGCCGCGCCATGAATGGGAGAAGGAGATAAATATCAATCTCTGGGGCCCGATAAACTGCATCCGAGCTGTAGTCGATCACATGATAGAACGTCGCTACGGCAAGATCATCAGCGTTGATTCTGACGCTGGTAGATCGGGTGAAGTTCGAGAAGTAGTTTATGGCGCGGCCAAGGCTGGCGCGATTGGTTTAACGAAAGGTCTGGCAAAGGAGCTTGGCCGATTCAACATAAATGTTAACGCCGTGTCTCCATCGCTGACGCTGCCCGATAGCCAAGACGAAGTCGGCGAATTGAGCCTGTGGCATGAATCCAGCTCTCAAGCAAAGGTTTTTGGGGATCCGGCGGTCCGAGAAAGGATCGCCAAAGCGTACCCCTTACGCAGGATCGGCAACGCTAACGATGTATCCCCCATGGTCGTTTTCCTTGCCTCAGACTTAGCCAGTTTTATCACTGGTCAGACGATTAGCGTGAATGGCGGATATATCATCTAGGTCGTACATATCGTGCGAACATGGTCGTTCCATTATTTCAATGATCATCTCTCATTGACCGGGGGATCATTAATGCAGGTAGTATGCTGAAAGGACGCCGAGAAACACCACCTCACTTAGAAACCCAGTACAGGCAACAGGGTTTCTGGACCGATAAGGTGCTGACTGATTATCTGGAAGCCTGCATAGTTAAGCAGCCAGAGCGGGTAGCAGTGCTTGATGAACGGTCTGGGAGCGTCACTTACTCTCAGCTTGGCGAACGAGCAACGAGACTAGCGCTTGGGCTGCACGAGGCCGGCGTCAGCAAGGGTGATTTTTTCATCATCCAAATTCCTAATTGGTACGAATTCTCAGTAATCCATTTGGCTCTGACTTATCTTGGTGCTATCTCGGTGAGTGTCCCTGCGACGTTCCGCCATCACGAGGTGCAATTTGTTGCACGAGCTACCGGAGCCAAGGGTATCGCGATTCCTGACGATTACCAGGATTTCAACTTTGTAGAAATGATGGGTGACTTGCGAGGCGAGTTAGCCAACCTGGAGATAGTTCTGGTGATCGGAGAGCACGCCGCCACCGGAATGCTTAGTTATCAAGACCTCATGTCTGGTCCACGAATGGTGACGGACAGCAATAAAGGATTTGGAGCGACAAAACCTCGTCCTGACGACGTTACCTTCGTGGTCTTCACCTCGGGCAGCACCGGTGAGCCCAAGGGGGTGATGCACACCTCCAACACCCTGGCTGCTATTAACGCAACCTATGTCAAAGAGTATGGAGTAAGCAGTGATGATGTGATCTTCATGCCTGCTCCGTTAGGTCTCTCAGTTGGGTTGATGCATGGTGTGCGGCTCGCAGTTTTTACCGGCGCGACGCTCGTGTTACAGGAACGGTGGGAACCTGAGAAATCTATCCATTTGATTTCGCAAGAACGCGCGACTTTAACCGTTGTCGTTCCAACCATGCTCCAAGACATCGTGACCAGCCCTAAACTATTAGATCATGAAAGCCTTCCATCACTCCGGTTGGTCTGGGTTGGAGGTGCATTCGTGTCTCCAAGTCTGGTGCAGCGCGCCCATGCTAATCTCCCCCACACACTCATCAGTCCCGGTTGGGGAATGAGCGAAGGAATCGGCAGTTGCTGCAATGACGACACTCCTATAAGTAAAGTGCAAACGACTGACGGCCGTGCATTCCCGGGCACGGAGTTAAAGATAGTGTCTCCCGAAGGTGAGGAGATACCCTTCGGAGATGAGGGAGAGCTAGCGATGCGCGGCCCTCAACTTTTCGCTGGTTACCTTCATCGGCCAGACCTCACTGATGCCGCTTTCTTGTCCGACGGTTTCCTTCGCACCGGAGACTTGGCCCAAATGGACTCCGATGGTTATGTAAAGATCACAGGCCGAGTCAAGGATTTAATCATAAGAGGAGGGTTAAACATCTCCCCTGTCGAAGTTGAGGAGATACTGTCGGGAGACTCTAGGATAACTACCATTGCCCTCGCCGGTATGCCCGATGAACGATTAGGCGAGCGAATATGCGCGTTTGTAGTTCCTAAAAGCGGTGCGGAATTAACGTTAGAGGATTTGGCTGATCTGGCCGAAAAATCTGGGTTAGCGAAGCAGAAGTGGCCAGAGCGATTGGAGATATTAACCGAACTTCCTATGACGCCTACTGGGAAAGTTCAAAGATATGCGCTGAAGCAGTTGATTACCGAAAAGCTAACCGAGGAATCTAGGACGGCATAGATCTTTCGGTGTAATGGATGATTCATGACTTTTAACCCATTCGCTTCTGCGACCGATATGCTACGGGCCATGCAAAAGAAAGAGATCTCGTCCGTAGAGTTACTAGAGTCGCATTTGCGCCGCATCGAACTCCATAACCCCACATTGAATTCTATCGTGACCCTAGATGCTGAAGCCGCACTAAGAGCCGCCAAACAAGCCGACGATGCATTGGCTCGCGGAGATCATCGCGAGTTGACTGGACTTCCGCTGACTATCAAGGACTGCATCGACGTCCACGGACTCATCGGAACTGGCGGAGTTGAGCAGTTTGCGCACCGCGTTCCAGACGAGGATTCCCGGTTGGCAGCGAGGGTTCGTGCAGCGGGTGGCGTAATCATGGGCAAAACTAACGTGCCCCCTAATGCTGCAGATTGGCAGTCCGATAATCCTATATTTGGACGAACCAACAATCCATGGAATCTGGGATGCTCTCCTGGAGGAAGTACAGGTGGAGGCGCAGCCGCGTTGGCTGCAGGTTTGACTCCGTTGGAGTTTGGAAGTGATATTGGAGGTTCCATACGCATTCCAGCAGCATTTTGTGGTGTTTTCGGGCACAAGCCGAGCGAGACCGCCATACCTAGAAGCGGTCATTTCCCTGGTTCACCACATCCAAATGCTGCAGCAGTGATGTGTGTTCAAGGCCCTCTTGCCAGAACTGTAGGAGATTTGGAGCTAGCCTTCGACGTTGTATCTGGGCCAGACGTCGGAGAGGATGCGGCGTGGAACCTAGCTGTTCCGCCACCGCGCCACGATCATTTGGCTGCGTTTAGAGTTGCGATTCTGCCGACCATCCCATGGCTGCCTGTAGACGATGAAATAACTGCTACGGTAGAAAATCTTGCTGCAGAACTTAGCAAAGCCGGTGCCCAGATCAAAATCATTCAGCCCGATGGATTTGGGGATTTACGCCGGCACCACGAATTATACTGTTGTTTGTTATCTGTATGGTCTTCTATAAATTCCTCAGAGTCCAGAAAACAACATCTTGCTGAGAATATGCGTAAAAGCGACGAGTTTGGGGAATTCTACGCCCGAGGTCTCTTAGCTAGTGCTTCCGAATACCTCGTCTGGCATGCAGAACGTGAGGATCTTCGCCGCTCTTTTCGGGAGTTTTTCAGCGAGTGGGATGTGATGCTGGCTCCAAACAATATCGTTCCACCGTTCCCTCATACAAAAGCTCCATGGCCAGATCGTTGGCTAAATGTAAATGGTCACCAGGTCCAATATGGACTACAAAATGTCTATCCTGCGGTTGCTACTCTTAGCGGACAGCCAGCTACAGCCTTCCCGGTCAGTCTGAACGGTTCTGGTCTTCCAGTTGGATTGCAGGCGATCGGCCCGTATCTAGAAGACAGAACTACGATTCGATTCGCTGCGTTAATCGAATCAGAATTTGGCGGATTTCATCCTCCTCCTGGGTACTGATTTGGCAGTGGAATACCGCAACTGCTACTTTAGGAGATCGCATGCCTGACCTTATTTTCAAGAAAACAGGCCATATTGCCTACTTAACCATTAATCGGCCAGAAAAAATGAATGCGATGAATCTAGAGATCCTGAATGGGTTAGATGACGCATGGATACAGATAAGGGACGATGCCGAGATTTGGTGCGCCATAATCAACAGCGAGGGAGATAAAGCCTTCTCTGCTGGAGTCGACCTCCAGGAGATTTCGGATATTGCGCAGATTGCCGATTCGGGTGACCTGCAAGCGGCAAAAAAGCTGCAACCACAGCTTCTTTGGAAGTCCCTGGAAGTTTGGAAACCCATCATCGCTGCGGTAAACGGTTATTGCCTGGCTGGCGGTCTGGAATTAGCGTTGGCTTGCGATTTTATAATCGCCTCAGAAAGTGCCTCGTTCGGGCTCCCAGAGGTGAGTAGGGCGATAATTCCAGTTGGCGGTGGCACCCAGAGGCTTCCTAGGGTAGTCCACTTCCGCAAGGCGCTGGAGATGCTACTCACAGGAGAGCGTATCGACGCCCAGGAGGCATACAACATTGGACTGGTAAACCACGTAGTACAGCACTCGGATTTAATGTCGACCTGCGATGAGCTAGCAAACAAAATCAACCGCAATGGACCTTTAGCGGTGAGGGCCATCAAAGAGTTAGCATACAAGGGAATGGATATGGAGCTTGGTCAGGGCATTGCCTTTGAGAAATTGCTGTCTGACCGGATCAGTGCCACTGAGGACGCGAAAGAAGGTCCGCTAGCATTCACAGAAAAGCGGGAAGCAGCCTACAAGGGACGCTGACTCGGAGTAGCAGGCTAGACGGAGACCGCCGCCCTACAAACAGCCGCCGACATGACGTACCGGCCGTTACGCTCGACCGTCGACACCAGTACCGTCACACCGGATATATCTAGGTATTCGGGTAGGAGCTTACCTTCCACGCTGAAGGACTCCAGCAGGATACCTCCTACATCGGTCTCGTTGGGCCCTGTCTGGTAGTAGAAAGGCCGGCTTTTGCCCCAGCGTCCAAGGGTTCTCTAGGCCAGCAACACGAGAGCTCATTCACTCCAGGAAGGTTCAATAGGCAGAACCCCCGTGTGCTGACACCGAAGTCCGCCACTTTTGCATGTGTGCGAGTGATGATGTCTTTGATCACCGCACTCGCCTGGCCGTTATTGGTCCGGATGACATCTCCGGCATCGTGCATCCCGAGGGAGTCGAGTATCTTTCGTTCTCCGTCCGGGTATTCGACCCTGGTAGGATCTCATGCAGTGCAGTGACTAACCCGGGCCATTGCCGCGGTGAACCCGGGTTTAGCCTTAGTCCTTCAGGTGCTTCTCGTAGAATAGTAGCAACCGAT
>VFHG01000199.1 GCA_009392075.1 SAR202 cluster bacterium | reverse complement strand
CATGGGGACGCCCCTGGTAATGCCTTCCAGGACAAACTGTCCCTTGGGTGTGGCGACGGTCCCGTCTTTGATTAGGAAGATGTTGGAGCCTCGGCCTTCAGTCAGGTTGCCGGCCTCGTCCAACAGCACCGCCCAGGCGTCAGGGTCGCTGGCTTGGGCTTCCAAATCCCCCAGTATCAGGTTCAGGTAGTTGTGGGTCTTGGCCCGCGGGCTGATGAAACGTGGCGGGATCCTAGGCACGGAAGGCGTGAAGATCGACGCCCCATCCCGGTACAAAGAGGCGCGGCGGGCAAACGGAATGGGGTGGGTCTCGATCAAGACCGTGGCCCGCATTTCGTCTCCGGGCAGGATGGGCTCTATTCCCCGGCTGATCCGCTGCATCACCCACATGTCTTGGCCGGGTGGGAGAAGCTTGAAATTGTGCTCCACCACCTGACGGGACCAGTCCTCCATCTCCGGAGGCGCCATGCCGGGGTCGATGCGCAGGTAGCGCAGGGAGTCGTAGAGGCGGTGCACGTGCTCCGGAAGCCGGAATGGGGTTCCATTGAATGTGCGGGCGGCGTCGAAGACCGCATCGCCGTAGAGGTAGCCACGGTCCCTGATGGAGATGCCCACTTGAGACTCTGGCTTCAGTTCGCCGTTGAAATACACTATGGGTTCGGCCTGTGCCATTCCATGCACCTCGGAATCTTCTAGATAGTCACGCCCCGGATAAATTTAGCTAGGGCTAATGTTTGAATGCGTTGGAGCCAGTGACCAGGGCAGGCAGGCCGCCCATGAGGAATGCCACCCCCACCGTCTCGGCGATCTCTTCTTCGCTCGCGCCTGCAGCCCGCGCACGGTTGGCAATGGTGGTCACGCCCCCGTCATGTCCCAACAGGGCGTCACAGAGCATGGTCATCAGGGTCTTGGTTTTGTTTGAGAGCGCACCGTCGGGCAGGATGGATTCCCTGGTCCCAGTCACCACTTTCATCAGTTCTGGAGCGCCCTGCTCCATAAGGTCTAGCCAAGATGCGGGCTGTGTCATCGTTACCTCTCGGTGGTCTTGATATCTACGTTCGGCTTGGGATAAAACACGCTCGAATCCATGGCGGCCAGCGTGAGCCGCCATAATAGCACAGAGGATGACCGGCCAAATGTGTAGAGATGTAGATTGACGTAAGTGGGGTAAAAGAAGAGAGACGGGCAAAAAACGTGGCCGAAGGGGAGGGACCCTCGGCCACAAAACGATTGTTTGCCTCGCCTGCGCCAGATGGAGCAAGCTTAAAGCCTAACTAAGAAGAGCTTTTTTGTTGCGGTTAGTCCGCAGCTTAACGCTCCGCGTTGCTGACCGTAGAATCAGGCCAGGCAGATAATTACATCGCCAGTCTTACGAAACTGTTGCAGCCACCCGAAACACACTTCCCTACACCACACTTAGGGTGGCTGCAACAGGCCAGATCTCCTGATGGTTGGGCGAAGATTACGGCTAGGTAAACACCGAACCGCAGGTACGCCGCCCGCAATCAGCGAAGAAAAAAGCCGAGGGCCGCTGTTAAGCGGCCCCGATGCGAAATACTTTTGTGCCACAAGAAGGGCACGTGCCCTGCGTGGCGGGCTTCCCGTTCTTCATGGTGATCTTTTCTGGGTTCTTGATCTCGCGCTTGCTTCGGCACTTAACACAATAGGCTTCCATTAGACACACCTCCCATCGTTACGGTCGAGATATTGTAGCTCGGATATTAAAACATGTCAACATATAGTATGTCAATTCCTTAAATTATGGCAAGTAATGAGACTATGTAGCCTCATCTATATGTGGTATGCCAAACATCCGTGAACCATTAACTAACATGTTTCGGTGTACTTTCAAGTGCATCGTGTTTAGAATATCCACCAGTATGGGCACGTTATTTATCGTCCGCCACGGCGAAACCGAATGGAATGCCGAGGGACGGATCCAAGGTCACACCGACATCGGGCTATCTAAGAGTGGCGCCGATCAGGCACGTTCACTAGCGGAACGTCTTGCTGGGGTATCTATCGACGTCGCTTACAGTAGCGACATGAAGCGGACCTCTGAGACCGCCAAACTCGCTCTGGGCGGCCGGGATATTGTTCTCCACAAGACTCCGATGCTCAGGGAATACCACAAAGGGGAATTCGAAGGGATGACTCTGGCTGAGATAAAATCCCAATTTCCCGATGAATACCCGAAGTACCTAGAGAAAAACCTCGATTACGCTCCCAAAGGCGGTGAGACTACCCGGGACGTGAGCGCGCGCATGGCCAAAATCATCGATGAGATAAAGTCCAACCACCTTAATGAGGCAGTGTTGGTGGTGAGCCATGGCGGCGCCCTCAGGGCAGCCATGGTTTCTTTGCTAAATATGCCTATTGAAGGGAATTGGTCGTTCGTGTTCGGCAACTGCGGGCTCACAACGGTCGACACATACGAAGACAACGCGGTGCTTCGTCACTTCAATGACACTTCCCACCTCAACGGCACAGTGCATCACGGTCTAGGGAGTTAACGAGATGCCTGTGGCGACAAGGTTGCTCTCCTAGATGGCTGGACAAGTGTTAATGGTCCAAGGCACCGCCTCCCACGTCGGGAAGAGCGTGATGGTATCGGCGCTCTGCCGCATCTTCCGCCAAGACGGTTTTCGGGTCGCTCCGTTCAAGGCCCAGAACATGTCTAACAACTCCTATGTGACGGCTGACGGCGGAGAGATCGGGCGTGCCCAGGCGGTCCAGGCCGACGCTGCCGGGGTTGAGGCCAGGGTAGAGATGAACCCGGTGCTGCTGAAACCCGAGGCCGACCACATCTCCCAGGTAGTTGTGATGGGGCGTCCATTGCTTACGGCCAAAGCCAGGGATTATTTCGGTCTCAAACCCCAGCTTTGGGAGGCCGTGCACACCTCGCTAGACGCTCTCCGTGAGGACTTCGACATCGTCATTGCGGAAGGCGCCGGCAGTCCCGCCGAGATCAACCTGAAGAAAAACGAGATCGTGAACATGCGAGTAGCGCGATATGCCGATGCTCCAGTCTTGCTCTGCGGCGATATCGACCGTGGCGGCGTGTTTGCGTTTTTAGTAGGCACATTGGAACTTTTGGAGCCTGAGGAACGGGAATTGATCAAGGGCTTCATCATCAACAAGTTTCGAGGCGACCCCAGCCTGCTGACGGACGGTATTACCTGGTTGGAGGAACGCACCGGTATCCCCGTGGCCGGGCTGGTCCACCACTACCGCGACATCCACATCCCGGAAGAGGATTCGGTGGCCCTAGACGACACTTCCCGGCCTGCCGCAGGCCAGCCGGTCTTGGACGTGGCCGTGCTCCAGCTTCCCCACATCGCCAACTTCGACGACTTTGACCCCTTGGCGCGGCATCCAGGCGTCGAGTTGAGATACGTAGACTCGCCAGCCCAACTGGGTCGGCCTGACCTGGTTATCATTCCAGGCACAAAAACCACGATTCCCGACCTGGCTTGGATGACCGAACGCGGACTGACCCAGGCCGTGAAAGAACTGCAAGCCAACGGAGCTGCGGTGATCGGAATCTGCGGCGGTTATCAAATGCTGGGCACAAATGTCAGTGACCCTGATCATATCGAGTCGTCGATCACTGAGCTGGACGGCCTGGGCTTGATGGATCTGACGACAGTGTTTGAGGGCACCAAAGAGACCCACCGCATAAACGGAAAAGTCGTTGCGGCCACTGGTCTTTTGGCCGGAGCGGTCGGGATGCCGGTCAGCGGCTACGAGATACACATGGGAAGGACTGTGGGTCAGGGATTCACTCCCACATTCCTGATCGAAGACCGGGCCGATGTGGCCGTAACTGGGAGCGGCGATCCAGAGGGCGCCCTGGACGCGACTGGAAGCGTGCTGGGCACCTACATCCACGGGTTGTTCCATAACAGCGAACTGCGGGGGGCCATGTTGCAGGAATTGGCGCGGCGTAAGGGAGTTTCGCTTCCGGACGCGACCGCCGGCGTGGATCTGGACCGGGAATACGACAAATTGGCGGACTGGGTCCGCTCGAGTCTGGACATGGACCTGGTATACCGGTTATCCGGGCTCAACCGCGACTATGACGCTGCCCGAGTCTCTACGATCTAATGGCATCCCGGCTTTTTTTGGTGCTGGGGGGTGTGCGGTCGGGGAAGAGCGCGTTCGCTGAGAGCAAAGTTGCGACGCTTAGCGAGGGTCCAATACTGTACGTAGCTACCGGTGTGGCGGTCGATGATGAGATGAAGGAACGCATCCGGCTCCACCGGGAGTCCAGGCCGCAGGAGTGGTCGACTCTGGAGGAGCCTACAAAATTGGCGGAGAAACTGGCACCGATGCTCACCGGCAATGGGGCGCCTGGGGCAGTGATAATCGACTCAATGGACGTGTGGGTGGCCAATCTGCTGATGGAAAACCAATCGGAGAATAAACATCCTCTAGAAGAGATTGTGACAACCGCGGCGGAGCAGCTTCTGAAATTGGTGGTTGATTCACCTCAAGCATTCGTCTTTGTCAGTAGCGAAGTGGGGTTGAGCTTAGTGCCGCCGGAGCCGCTCGGACGCCGCTTCCAGGACATCTTGGGGACGATCAATCAGCGGATAGCAGCCGCAGCAACCGAGGTGTTCTTGGTAGTTGCGGGCCTACCCACAAAAATTAAATCCAACGAGTAAAGCCGTAGGCGGAGAGTAAGGCTTTTGGCCTCATCAACTAATAAATCACCAGAAGATTCAGAAGAAGGAGAAGAAGTCACTAGGCTCCTGGGCAGCGCCACCGTGCGTGCGCCTGGAGTCTGCGGTGAGCTGGCACAGGGGGTGATCGAAGGGATCCACTTCCTGGTTACCTGCCCGATAGATTTCTACTCCAGAGTAAAAGTCGATATCTATGCCGATGGTCCCGGCGTGGAAGCTCCCGAAGATTGTGACAAGGCCGCGGCCGCTGTTCGCCGCACACTCTTTCACCTGAAGAACGCCAAGGTCCGGGCTAAGTTGACCATCAACAATCCCATTCCTCGGGGTAAGGGCATGGCGAGTAGCAGCGCCGACCTGGCGGCCGCTATTGCCGCCACCGGTTTGGCCTTAGGCGAAGAGATGTCTCCCTATCAGATCGCCCAGATTGCTTTATCCATCGAGCCCACCGACGGCATCATGATTCCAGGCGTGGCGCTTTTCGACCACCGGGCCGGGATCATCCGCGAGAGCTTGGGCCCGCCTCCTCCAATGGAGATTGTGGCCCTGGATCTGGGCGGCACTGTAGATACCGTACAGTTCAACATGGTCGACCGTTTTCAGCGCTGGCAGTCTGTCGACAAGCAAACGGGAGAGGCCCTGCGCCTGCTACGGCGGGGCATCGAGGAACAGGACCCGGCATTGGTCGGCCGAGGCGCCAGTATCAGCGCCGAGGCTAGCCAGACGGTTCTTGCCAAACCTCGCCTGGCTGAGGTCAAGGAATTCGCCGAATCGGTTGGTGCGGTTGGAGTGAACGTTGGCCATAGCGGCACCATCATGGGGGTGCTCTTGGACGCACGAGAGCGCCGCGGCAAATCGACCTATCACAAGGCCCTCTCGGCCTTCCCAGACGCCGAATCTGTGTACCATTTCCGGCTGCTGGGCGGCGGCGTGCAGCGGGTAGACGCCTAATCTTCATATAACGAAATAAAGGACCGTAATGGCAGAATACAAAGTAGCAGTCATTCCCGGCGACGGCGTGGGTTTGGAAGTAATCGACGAAGGCAGGAAAGCCCTTGAAGCCGTGGCATTTGTGACTGACTACCTCAGCTTTCAATTCACAGAATTCCCATGGGGTTCCGAATTCTACCGTGAGACCGGGAAACTGATGCCCGACGACGGTATCGAGACCCTGAAGGCATTCGACACCATTTTGTTCGGCGCAGTGGGAGACCCAAATATCCCAGACCACATCACCCTGCACGGATTGCTGTTGCCTATGAGGCGGAGCTTCGATCAGGGCGTGTGCATCCGGCCTGCCTACCTCTACCCGGGCGTGGAGTCGCCGCTGTCAGGCAAAAAGGCCGGCGACATCGACATGGTCATCTTCCGCGAGAACACCGAGGGCGAGTACGCGCCGGTGGGCGGACGTCTTTATGCAGGCACGGCCCACGAAACGGTGGTGCAGACAAACATGTTTACGCGCCGTGGCACGGAGCGCATAATTCGCGCTGCCTTCGAGTACTGCGTGCGGCGCGACAAGAGGAAGAAGGTTACGTCTGTGACCAAGTCCAACGCCCAGTCGTTTGGAATGGTCTTCTGGGATGAGGTGTTCACGGAAGTGTCCGCCGATTTCCCTCAGATCGAGACTGAATCGCTGTTGGTCGACCGGGCCTGCATGGACTTTGTCCGCTGGCCTGAGGATTTCGACGTGGTTGTAGCCTCAAATCTCTTTGCAGACATCCTCTCGGACATTGCCGCGGTAGTCACGGGGAGCATGGGTCTTGCGCCCAGCGCCAACATCAATCCCGATCGAGAATATCCGTCGCTATTCGAACCGGTCCACGGCGCCGCCTTCGACATCATGGGCAAAGGAATAGCCAACCCTCTAGCGACAGTCTCCGCTGTGGCCATGATGCTGGACCACCTGGGAGAGCAGGAAGCGGCAGATCGGGTGGACAAGGCCGTGGCCCGCTGTCTGGAACAGAGAACAGTCCTAACCGTGGACCTGGGCGGCACCGCCTCCACATCAGAGATGGGCGACGAAGCAGCGCGGCTGATCCGCGAGGGGTAGTTCCTACGTTTTTTGAAGGGGTGTTGAATTGGCGATAGGTTGGGGGTTCATCGGTGCCGGGAATTATCCCAATTCTCGAATCGCGCCGGCAGCGGCTTTGGCAGAAGACACAGCGATCATCGCAAGCTATAGCAGAGACCGAGGAAGGGCTGACGAGTTCGCAAGCAAGCATGGCGCTCTGGCCGCCTACACCTCGGTTGAAGAATTATTGGCGGATTCCAGAGTAGACGTCGCCTTTGTAGCCTCTCCCAACAATTTGCACGCTGAACACGTTAAATTGGCGGCAAAAGCCGGAAAACATGTTCTGG
>VFHG01000198.1 GCA_009392075.1 SAR202 cluster bacterium | reverse complement strand
CCAATGAAGCTGGATAAAAAAGAGCCCGGATGATTGGCATCCGGGCTCTTTTTTGTATGCCGAATAAAAAGTTTTTAAATGCCTTGTATCACGTAGTCAGCGATCTTCTCGGCGATCATGATGGTTGTGGCGTTGGTGTTGGCGCGAATGCAGTCGGGCATTATTGAGGCATCCACCACTCGAATTCCCTGTAGTCCATGGATCTTGCCGTGCTGGTCCACCACAGCCATACGGTCGTCTGCCGGTCCCATCTTACAGGTGCAGGAGATATGATGGGATGTGCCTGTGTATTTGAGCAGCCATGTGTCCAGAGCCTCGTCGGACGCCAATTCTTCGTCGGTTGGCGTGATTCTCTCTACGATCAGTTCCCGAATGGCCGGATGGTTCTCAAGCTCAACAACCTTCCGGATCCCCTTCCTCAGGCGGTCCCGGTCGAATTCCTCTTGTAGGTAGTTGTAGTCCAGGTATGGCGGGTCGTTGGGGTCGGCCGACTTCAATCTAAGCTCACCCGACCCCACGGCTAGTTGGACTCCAGCGGAAAGCCCAAGGTAGTTGTCGCCGTCATCGATGTCGATCTGCGTGGGCCGGTGTTCGCTGGTCATCAGGGTTGGGCTGATGATCATGTCACTCTTCAGATGTGAGCCTTCCGATGTGTACCTGGTGCAAACCTGGATCAACGGAACGTCCACACCCGGCGCTTCACCCTTAGCCTTGTAGACCACCGTGGCTAGGGGATGGTCCCTGAGGTTTTGGCCCACCCCAGGCAAGTCCTTCACGACTGGGATATTGAATTCTTCCAAATGGTCCGCCGGCCCAACGCCTGAGAGCATGAGAATCTGCGGAGATTTCATTGCGCCGCTGGTAAGAAGAATTTCCTCTCCCTCGACGACGAATACCTCATCGCCACTTTCGACTTCCACGCCGACCGCCTTTGTGCCTTGGAAGGTTATTCGCCGGCAGGGAGCGTTGGGCCTAATGGTCAGGTTCAGACGATGCCTGGCCGGGTCCAGGTAGGCGATGGCCATGCTGATCCGGACGCCGTCCATGTGGTTGCGAGGGCGCGGCCCGACTCCTTCCGATTCGGGGTGATTTTGGTCTTCGTCTTCCCGGTAACCGGCATCCACGCAGGCCTGGTAAAAGGCCTCCGAATGCGGCTCCCAAGTGTCCCGGGGATCTCTTTTGATGGGAATGGGGCCGTCGCTTCCGTGGAAATCACCACCGAAATCGCGGTCGGTCTCCATCTTGCGGAAATAAGGCAAAACGTCGGTAAATCCCCACTCGTCGTTTCCCTTGGCCGCCCAGGAATCGTAATCATCTGGGATACCCCGGTAGAACACCTGTCCGTTGACCGCGCTGGACCCGCCGGTCGCCCGGCCCCTCGGCACCTGGAGCTCAGGCTGTTCCGCAGTCACACGTGCCGTGTATCCCCAATTGTGCGGCCCATAAGCCGAGTAGTAGACATTGTTACCGTTCTTAAGATCATCGGGTAGGTGATCAAAGTCAGGGTAGTCCGGCCCAGCTTCAATCAGCAGCACCGACCGGTTGGAGTCCTCGGATAGCCGGTAGGCCAGAGCGCATCCCGCGGAGCCGGCGCCTACGATGATCACGTCGTACTTCATCTTGGTCTCCCTGGTTTTTCTCTTGGTTCGATAATTAGTGCGCACTATAGCTCAAGGGGTTGGTAATTGTCCTGTGGGATTGTGCCACTCGAACGATGCGCACATATACTGTATAAATGAACGGCGAACTGCATGGAACGCTAGGACTCCAGCCAATAACGATACTGGCGTAAGAGGAAGTGACTCGAGATGAACTCAGCTCGTAAACCGGTCGCCGTCGTAGTGGGGGCGACATCCAAATGGCAATCTGATGGCCGTAATACGAAACTAGCGCACGGCAAGGAGATCGACGACACCGACATGCCCGTGGGCGTGCGCTGGGGCGTCGGGGGCGCCATTGCCCAGAAGTTTGCCAAAGAGGACTTCCTCATCGTACTTACAACCCGCACTGCCGCCAATGCGTCGGCGTTGGCGATCGCGATCCGGGAGCAGGGCGGCGAATGCATGATCGTAGAACTTGACCTGGTGTCAACTGATTCTATATCGAAGGCGTTCGCGCACATCCGAGACGAAGTCGGCGACCCTGAAGTCTTGGTCTACAACGCAGGTTACCTGGAGGGGCGCGACCTTCCGCCGGATAAAGAATTGCTTGAACACATACCTGACGAGATGTTCGAGACCGCGCAACACATCGCCAGCCGCGGGCCGTTCTTGGTTGCCAAGGAAGTATTGCCGGCCATGCGGGAGCGAGGCGAAGGCTCGTTCCTGATTTCAAACAACTCTTTCTCTCTCCGCGGGAAAAAGCGGTACACCGGGCAGTCGTTGTACTATCCGAGGGTGATGATGCGCACGCTGGCCCAAGTGCTGACCGAGGAATATTCCGAGCACGGCGTGCACGTGGCCAACATCATAATAGACGGACTGATTGACTCCCCAGGCACACGAGCTCTACCAGTTGCTCTGGAGCAGCCAGATGTTGTGATGAACCCGGTCAAGATCGCTGAGGCTTTCTATTACCTACACACCCAAGACAAGTCCTGTTGGACCCACGAGATCCAATTGACCCCGTTCCCAACGAAGCCTAGTTATTAGGAGCCAAGCAGACTCCCATAAAAGAAATTAGGTTGACTGGACGGGCTGAGACTTGTAGGCATCCTCAATGAAGCCCGATTGTTGTACCCACCGGACATTTTCTTCATCGTTGACCAGACCTAATTCTTCACCTTGGGAGCTTTCAAGCCCAAGAGGGTGATATACCAGTTCGATCAAATTTCTGTCCGGGTCGCTGATGTATGTGTAGTGTTCGTTGGTATCTTCCCGCTGGCCTTGTCCAGGATCACTTCCGCCTACGTTCGGCCCAAAGGCTCCGCCTGCCGTACGGGAACGATGCACCCCCAATGAGTCCAGGTGCGCGAGCATGGCGTCCCAGTCTCCCACTTCTATGGCGAAGTGAACGCGCGGCACTTCGATAATCTCTTCCGTATCGCTGGTATGTATCTCTCCGGTGCCGATGCGTAGTTGAAGCTGCCGTTCATTTAGCGCCGGCCCTCGGTCCAGGAATTCGGCGCCTAGGACACTCTCGTACCATTCTCGTGTCTGCTGCCGGTCGGAAATTTGGATATTTATGTGGTGAATCATGTTAATTTTGGACATTTAACCCTCCATTATTTCCAAATTGACCATGCGATGCGTCATTATCATCTATACCCCCGAATCTTAGCAACCGAGAATCAAAAATAAAGGAATCCGCATGCGATTCCACCTAGTCCATCGGCGCTGTGGCGAATGCTCGGTCTTCACTTTCGGGTGGCGTGCTCAAATCCCCTTTATACCGCGAAATTCGTCGAGTTTCGGCCAAAATTTAAGTTTGACAGGCACATTGTAGCCAGGTGTATATTGCTCTCAATCTAAATCATCTCCTACCCCGGAGGATTACGATTGCGACACCTAATTGACGATCAAATGAGGAGGCGATGCCATGTCCGGTAACTACAGCATCATGGTAGGGACTACGGGTGCAGGGCTATTTCAAAGCGCCGACAGCGGGGAGAGTTGGCGTCGAATTGGGTCCCCCTTCTCAGGGGAATCCCAGGTCAGGGCTTTGGCGGTAGATCCCCAAAGTCCCAACGTCGTCTACGCTGGCTCCAACGACGGAATCTACCGTAGCGAAGATAGCGGCCAAAATTGGGCTAAGCTAGATTCCCCTATGGATGGACTGAAAATCTGGTCCATAGCTATCAACCCTTCGGATTCGGCCACCGTCTTCGCTGGCACCAGCCCACCCTTCTTGTTTCGCTCCAAGAATGGAGGCCAGACCTGGGAAAAATTGACTGCAGAAATCGCCCAGGAATGCGCCATTGGCTTACCGAGGGTCACTGCGATGGTGGTAGACCCAGTAGACGAGGACACGGTGTACGCCGGCGTTGAGATTGACGGAGTGTACCGAAGCCGGGACGGCGGCGACACTTGGGCCCACGTCGACAAGGGAATCACCAACCCAGATATACATGGCATGGCGGTGAGCCTAGGCAAGCACAAAACGCTACTTGTAAGCACTCCCAACGAGATCTTCGCCAGTCAAGATGAAGGGGAAACCTTCCAGTCTTTGGCGGTTACAAAGTCGTTTGCCATGCCCTATTGCCGTTGGGTAGCAGTTAAAACCGATGATTCACAGGTGTTGTTCGCCGCCAACGGAGACGCGGCCATCGGGAACACCGGTACAATCCAGCGGTCCACGGACGGCGGTAGATCATGGGAGACCCAGCAATTGCCAGTTGAACCCAATTCACCCATCTGGAATTTCGCGACCCACCCGGCCGACCCAGAATTGATCTTTGCCAACAGCATCTATGGCGAGCTTTATCGGAGCGCCGATGGCGGTGACAGTTGGGAGAAGCTGAAGAAAGAGTTCACCGAAGTAAGGGCGTTGGCCTGGACCCCAAACTGATTCAATAATTGAATCGGTCGACCGAATCAACTTTGGAATTTCATTCTCTCCCTTACAATATGAGATTCCATTTGGAAATTGAGAGAGCTGAGACAGGTTGGATTGAATATGACTACAACAGATTCGAAGACGCTGGTGATCCGAAACGGAACGCTTATTGACGGTTCGGGGGCGCCAGCTACTCCAAACACCGCCGTGGTCGTCGAAGGCAATCGCATCACTAGTGTCGGGGAGCTGCCCGGCGGGATAAATCTAGAAGACACCGCCAAAGTAGAAGCGATCGACGCGACAGGGCAATGGATCATGCCGGGCCTGATAGATGGCCATTGCCACCTTTCCTTTGGAATGCCGGCAGTCCCGGGTTACGCCAGCGCCCGCGGGACAATCAATCCGGGCTTCAGCGCCCTACGGGCTGCGCGAAATGCTCAAACGATACTGAGATCAGGGGTCACAAGCATATCGATACCCGGCGGTACCTGGTTCATCGAGGTCGGCTTGCGTGACGCCATCAATGCTGGCCTTGTCCAGGGACCGCGAATCTACACCGCCGGCCGGTTCATCGTCACCTACGGCAGCATCGGCGATTATGAGCCTTCATGGGTCGGCACCCCGGAGCACACATTGGGCATCTTGGCCAACAATGTCTCCGATATGATCACCGAGGTCCGCCGGCAGACGAAGCACGGCGTGGACTTCATCAAACTGGCAGACAGCACTTGGGGGGATACGCAGACCTTTGCCAAGGAGGAGATGGCGGCCGTCGTGGAAGAGGCGCACCGCAGGAACGCCCGCATAAGCATCCATTCCAGAGGGGCCGGCTCTACAAAAGCGGCCGCCGAAGCTGGCGTCGATTGGATCATGCATGCCGACCTCGCCACTGAAGGGGACCTCTACGCTGTGGCTGAGGCGGGCGTTCGAATCATGCCAACTACGACGTTCCTATTCGAGGCGTTGGAAGTTGGGAAGGAGTTGGGGCGCAGTAACGAGGAACTAGACGTCATCAGGCGCAATGCCGACAACGCGGTAACCGTCCTGGAGACGGCACGGTCCCTCGGCGTCAAAGTCATGTGCGGGACCGACACCGGAAACTCCCCGGTAATGCCCTACGGCGTTCTGCACGCTCACGAGGCGGAGATCATGGTCAAGTTTGGGCGCTATACGCCGATGGAGGCAATCACCGCGTACACCAAAGACAATGCTTATGCGGTGGGTCTGGAGGGTGAATTGGGCGTCATTGAGCCCGGTAAACTGGCCGATATCCTAATCCTGAACGCCGATCCGGTGGAGGACATCAGCGTGCTGCAGGGTGGCAAACATTTGAGCGCGGTCATAAAGGACGGGCGGGCGGTGGACTTGCAGGCCGAGCTCGAGCAAGAACTTGAGGTGCCCTTCCTTTAGCAATTGCGGATCGCTCGCACTTACGCTCATAACTAGGGCAGAAAGGCCCTCGGACAAGTCCAGGGCCTTTCTGAGTCTGGCGAGCATGCTTCGGTTTCTTGAAAGCCTTCCCCGAGAACTTTGAAGAGGCTGATGTTCGGTTATCGAGCACGTTTCGAGCGCACCGCCCTGATATTACGGAGCCGTGAACCCGATCTCCTTATAAGTACCGTCGCACAGCGGCATTTTTGATGACGCGCCACAGGTAAACTCTGTTCCGCGTTTCCAGGGGATGGCCATCGCTGCGTTCCACTGGTATGCCTCCGGTTATCCAGATCGGATTGTCGGGAATGATGGCTACCTCCTTAGGGCGGTCTCGCTCTATGATCTCTCCGCCGGGCTCGAGTATGTAAGCAAGAATTCCGGATGGGCACCGGTCGATCATGGCAGTGATCTCGGCCAACACCTCACTCTTGTCGCTGTTGGCCTGCATCTTCGAGATATTCGTGATCCGAGTCCCACAGAATCCGGAGTGCATGCAGATTGAATGGTCATCTTGGATAACGATCTTTGGGCCGTCGAACGTTGTCCAGCGATCAGAGATCGGCCCGGTATCGGCGGCCTCAGTCCCTTCGAACCCAATTTCTTCGTGGGTGTCGTCGCAGAACGGCTTTTTGTTGCATTTACCGCACCGGCAGAGAGCATAATTACC
This sequence comes from SAR202 cluster bacterium, assembly GCA_009392075.1. The sequence goes on along the minus strand of VFHG01000198.1, from coordinate 1,894 downwards.
GCCGAAACGGAGCGCCTCTCCTCTGATCCAGCTCAAAGGCTCGCTGAACTCGGACATCTCCTCTGATTTTTCAACCAGGGGCGGGCCACCGCGCACGATATAAGGCCCATTTCGCTCGACTTTGATCTTCAGTGTGTAATCTGACGACGTCTTGCTCTCCTTGAACGGCCTCTAAAATTTTCTAGCTATTTAGCGGGCAGCGACTGTAGGTACAACCATATTGCGTCTAGCTCATCGTCGGTCATCAGTGTGAACCGGTTCCACGGCATGAACCTGGGATTCAGCAGGTTCCCCCGAGGAGTTGTTCCGCTGCAAATGGTGTTTATAAACTGAGACCTTGACCAAGTTCCAGCGTCGCCGCCCGAAGTGATGTCGGGGGCATCGACGCGGTCATTCCCCGGGGACCCTGCCTCCCGATAGTCTTGTTCCATGACAAACGGTGCAGACTTCAGCGAGATACTCACCATATTCAGCGGTTACACCGACTGCCAGTGATGGCTCACGCGGTGCTTCATGGTCGATCAGCGACGCGGGAATCAAGCCGCCCGCAAATGTTGCGATGATGCGGCCCAGCGTACCTTAACTAGACTCTTCCAGTTCGTTATCCACGTGAGGGAGAGTTTTTAGATAAGCAATCATCGCCCCAAGGTCGTCGTCGGAAATCTTGTAGTATTCCTCGGCAGGCATGATCACCAGGGCTTCGCCATCTTTACCTATTCCGTGTCTGATCGCCCGAACGTAGTCCTCATCGGTGAATGCACCACCGATACCGCCACGTCCCGAGGTTAGATTCTTGGGCATCACTTTTCCGAAAAAAGAATCGCCCGAAAATCCGGTGCAGGGGTTGTCTTTGCAATTAGCTACTTCAGGCCCAGCCAGGTTCTGGTCATGACAGACCTGACAAGCCCCAACGGCTTCCAGATAGTGTTTTCCTCTTTCGATGCTGGCCGCATCGGTCGGGACCGACACCGAAGCTATCGCCTCATCGTAAGTACGGTTCACCTTCCGAGAACCAACGAAAAAACACGACTACCAGTATGAGAGCGATGCCTAGCAGTCCGCCCGCTATGATCCCGAACCATTTTAGAAATTTCCGCATATTGACCGACTCCAGCATTAAACTTGCTGTGCATTCAACGCCTTAAATCATATCAACCCATCAACCTCGACCCGCCACCTCGTCACGAGTGATTAGGTATCCAACATGAAGTAGAATGGCGCATGTTTAACTAGGTAGGAGCAAGCCGCTATGAGCAGCAACGCCTCTGGACCCATCGGACGACCCGACGCCATCCACGCCATTGTCCGTAACGTCGTTGATACCCGTTATGAAGACCTTTCTCAGAAGGCTGTCGATGCAACAAAGACATTCATATTAGATTCCCTCGGAGTGGCTATAGCCGGGTCGTTGGCTCCCGGGGTCTCAGAAACGTTGGGCGTTCTCTGCGACTGGGGAGGCAAAAAAGAGTCGACCGTTCTCGTTTCCGGAGAGAGATTGCCGGCCCCTTCTTCGGCCATGATGAACAGTTTCCTGATACACAATCAAGAGTTTGATTGTGTGCATGACCTAGCGGTGGTGCACGCTTTCACGACCGTCCTCCCCGTGGCGTTGGCTGTGGCCGAGTCCCAGGGCGGAGTGACCGGCCGGGAGCTCCTCACCGCAGTTGCATTGGGCGTGGACGTGGCCAGTTCGATCGGAATTTCGTCAAGGTCCCCCATCGCCCATTTCCGTCCAGGCACAGCAGGGGCCTTTGGGGCCGTGGCCGCGGCAGGAAAAGTGGCCGGGTTCGATCAAACCACCCTGTCCGACGCCATGGGAATCGTGTACAGCCAGATCTCCGGCACGCTGCAGCCCCATAGTGAGGGCGCCCAGGTGAACTCCCTTCAGACCGGC
>VFHG01000197.1 GCA_009392075.1 SAR202 cluster bacterium | reverse complement strand
CGGTCTGCTTGACCCAAATCGTCTGGGTCCGACAGCCACATTGTTTGGACCAGATCGTCGGTCCGTTCCGTCAGCGCTTTTCCCGCCGTTAGGTATGCTTCTAGGGATGCCTGTAAGCTCGCCTGGGCCGCCGGGAGCAGATCCTTCAGGCCCGAGCCCCAGAATGGGTGGTCTTTGGGCGGCCCCATGGCAATCACTCTGGCTTGCAGTTCGTCCACTAGGCCCCGTTTGCGGCGGTACTCAGCCTGAGACCAATCGCTAATCTCGGGGACAGAGGTCGTCGTCGAGCCGTTGATAGATGTGGCCAGCAGTTCCCCTACGGCTTGGAACGGGGTGACGCCGGAGTCGCCAACCGGTCGGTTGATGGCGTCGCAGTAGTTGTTTAGCCGCTCTCTAAGCCGGACCAACTCGGTCACATCTTCGGCAACAGCGCCGATGCGAGGGCGGCCCAACTCCAAGGTGCGCGCCAGTTCGTCCAGCACCATCTTCTTGGTTGTTTTATGGCTGTGCAGCTCCAGACAGGCATCGCCCAGACCCACGTTGTCCAACCGGCGCTTGACCACTTCCAGAGCCGCCATCTTCTCGGAAACGAACAACACCGTCCGGCCGCGGCCGACTGCCTCGGCGATCATATTGGTGATGGTCTGAGATTTTCCGGTGCCCGGCGGACCCTGGACCACCAAGCTCATGCCTTGGTTTACGTCCAGAAGGGTCAGAGTCTGCGAGCCGTCGGCGTCCACCACGTGATAGCTGTCTCCCGGCGCCAAGACTGAGTCTAGGTGGTCGTCAGCGCCGATCAGCGATAGGGGCTCGTCGAACCCGTCCTCTAACAACGCGCCGATGATTGGGTGCTCGGCAGGAGAAGCGTCGTCCGGCCAGGTTTCAACGTCCAAGTCCCGGTACATCAGGAACTTGCTGAATGAGAAGAACCCCAAGGCAGCCCGCCCACGGTCCACACTCCAGCCGCCCAAACCATCGATGACTTCTGCTACCAAGTCGAAATACGAGCCGACTTCCAGGGTTTCGGCGTCAGGCAATTCTGGTAGCGCGATACCGAATTCCAGGCGTAGTTTTTCTCTGAGTGCGACGTTGGAAACCGGGTCGCCGCCGGTGTGGCGCAGCAGGAACCGTCCACGGGGATTGGCCCGCTCCAGGCTGACTGGAAGCAAGACCAACGGCGCAAGGCGTGGGTCTGAACCAGATCCATTGTCCTGCCATGGCAGCATGCCCAATGCCAAAAAGAGGGTATTTACGCCCTGCTCTTGGATGAAAGAATTGGCCAGCCGGTAGGTGGAGAGCAGGCGCCGGTCCAGGTCGGCAGCCGGGTGAACGGTGGTCAATCGCAGATGATTTCGGCGGTCGCTTCTGGGATCTTCTGGGTTCTCCTCGTCGCCCGATTCCGGGACCAAGACAGCGGCCCGGTCTCCTCCGTAGAGCGCGTCTATCACGTCTTGTGGAGCGTGGCCCTGCAGTCCGGCGCCCCGGGAACGCAGCAGACGATAGTTGAGCAATGGGTTGCGCATTCCCAGATCGAGCAGGTCCCGCCTCGCCGCTTCCAGTTTGGCACCTACCGATTCTGAATGACTTCTCTGGGCCGCATCCAGGTCTTCTACGGTCCCCACCAGCAACAGCAAGAGGTCTTTTGAGTAATCGGTCACCAGAAAGTCGAGTACGCCGGCAGGAACCAGTCCGCCTACGATCTCTTCACCGATCTTTCGACGCCACAGAGCGATGGATTCCAGCCCCGGCCACACTAGGGGACCGATGATACGGCTCTGGCTGAATAGCGTGACTCCAAGAGACATATACTGTTCGATGGTCCGGCCTTGCTCTTGGGAATCGATGATGGCGTCCAACAGATTGGTCTGGTCAACCAACTCTGAGGGAGGAGAGGAAAGGCAGATATCGGAAAGGACGCTTCGGGCCTGCCGGTACTTGTTGGAGAGAAGCCGTGTGCGGCGGCCACTGACCTCGATCAAAGTTTGCTTTACATCAGCAACGTTTTGATCCCAGGCTCTGGGAGTAAGGAACCGTCCGTATTCCGCTCGAATGAAAGTCAACGCTGTGCCGGCGGTCAGAAGTTCATCCAACTCCTGCCGGTGGCTGTCCCACTCGGAGGCTTTGAGGTTTACGCCGTTTAGTTCAGGGGCGTCAAGGGCCCGGCGGGCCGCCAGGATGAGCGCTTCCCGTTGGGCCTTGCCCCGTGGTCCGGGCAGCCCCATGGCCCTGGCAAGTTCGCCGGCAGCGTCCTCCAAACTCTGGAGTGTCTGCCTGTTGGCGTCGGGGCCAAAGTTGGAGGCCGGTTCTCCGGATCGCTGATCCGGTTCCGGGGACTGTTCAAGGTTGCTTCCTGTAGACATAACATCAAGTTAGCACACCACCCAATTTGCAGACTAGTTATAGGTATCACAGCCTGCGAAGTATCGGTAAACGTAACCTATCAATCGTCATGATATACTCGGAAAATTACGGGTGAGTTACGGGGCGTCAGGCACGGCCGCCAACGCCCACTACAGGCAAGAGAAAGATGGACGCATTTGCCATGACCCAGATCGTGGATCAGCATCGCCAGAATGGCGAGCTCTATCACGAATTCCTCAGGAAGGAACGTCTCAGTGTTGGCTTGTACGTCTTGGAAGCCGGGGCCACCGATCCCCAATCACCGCATACTGAAGATGAGATTTACTACATCGTCTCGGGAGCAGGCATCATCGAAGTTGATGGAGAGGACCGGGCAGTTGGCGCTGGGGCTGTTATTTACGTGGACGCCCACGTTGCCCATCGCTTCCACACCATCACTGAAGACCTCAGCGTGATCGTCGTTTTTGCGCCGCCGCGCCGGTCTTTGGCAGTGCAAAGTTAGGAGCGGAATAGTGCCAGACGTAGAGATAATGGGCATGATTGGCGTCAACCGGGAGCGAGATTCATCCCGGGGCGTAACTGTTAGCCTTTTCGGTGGCGGGATCAATCCTGCTGATGAAATTCCCGCTGGGATCGACGCCGATTACATCGCGGAGTTCTCCCAGGCCCACGAGGCCAGCGGTTTCGACAAAGTCTTGATCGGCTACTCATCGGCCACGGCCGAGGGTTTCGCCGTTGCCGGATATGCCGCGTCCCAGACCAAGACCCTGGGATACCTCATTGCCCATCGATCTGGTTTCGTATTCCCCACGCTCCTCGCCCGCCAAGCGGCCACCTTGGACCAACTCACCGAAGGCCGCATCGCACTGCACATCATCAGCGGCGGTAGCGACCTTGAACAGCGGCGGGACGGTGATTGGAGCGACCATGACGCCCGTTACCGGCGCACCGACGAGTTCATGGGCGTTTTAAGTCGCGTTTGGACCGAAACCGCGCCATTCGACCACGAAGGCGAGTTCTACAGATTTGAGCAGAACCTCAGCGAAGTCCGGACCTTTCAGAAACCGGGCGTGCCGCTCTATTTCGGCGGCGCATCGGACGTCGCCAAAGAGGTCGGCGCCAAACGGGCCGACGTCTTTGCCCTATGGGGAGAACCGCTAGAGGCGATAAAAGGGCAGATAGCAGATATCCGGGCACGCTCCGCCAAATACGGCCGCACCATTCGCTTCAGCGTTTCCGTCAGGCCTATCTTGGGTGACACCGAGGGCGAAGCTTGGGAACGGGCCAGAGGCATTCTGGAGCGAGTTAAGTCTTCCGTCGGGGACACCATCGGCCTAGGGAAACCGGCCAGGCTGCAGTCCGAGGGGTCACGCCGGTTGTTGGAATTTGCCGCCAAGGGCGACATCCACGATAAACGTCTCTGGATGCCTATCGCCGCCACCACCGGCGCCGCCGGCAACACAACCGCCTTGGTGGGCACCGCCGAACAGGTGGCCGAGTCTCTGCTGGCCTACCATCAGGCTGGGGCATCAGCCTTCATCATCCGGGGCTTCGACCCGATGCAAGACACCATCGACTGGGGGAAGGAGCTGATTCCAATGGTTAGGGACGGCGCGGCCGCGCTAGCTAAATAGCTGGGCGCTACCTCAACTCGAACAGACGACCGAACAGGGCAAAGAACCGGGACGAGTCCACATCCTGCGTCAACGTTATCTCGCCCGGGCCTCCGGTCTCTGAAGTTGCACCCAGCAACTCGTCCTTTTCTATGCCAACGTCCAAGTCGACTTTGGTGGCGGTGGCGATGGCCGGACCCAGAGCGATTGCCATGGCCAACGGGTCACAGAACTCGAACTTCTCCCTGCTTGGCTCGCGATGGAACCACCCTTGCAACATGTCAAGCATCAGGCGGCCAAGTGGGGTGGCGGACTTCAGGCCTAGCGCCTGCTCCCGGCTTATCTTTACCTGACGGCAGGCCGCCAGGTCCACCATGGTTATCGGCAGGCGGCTGGAGAGGACTATATCCGCAGCCACGGGGTCGCAGTAGAAATTAAACTCTGCCTCGGGCGTGACGTTACCTGGCGTATTCACGGCGCCGCCCATAACCACGATTTGTTTGGCTTGCTCCAAGGCGATGGGGCGATCCCGAAGCAGCATGGCAAGGTTGGTCAACGGTCCCAAAGCCACTAACACAGCCTCACCCCGCTCGACGGTCAACTGGTCGTAGAGAAATTTGACCGCTCCATCTTCAACTGGCCCATTAGCCGGGTCCGGCAGACGTTGAGACAGCCCACCCGGACCGTGGAAATGGGGCGCATAAGCGAACTTGCCACGCAAGGGCCGGGATGCACCCTTGGCCACTGGGATGTCGCTTCGGCCCGCGGCCTGGAGCAGGGACAGCGCGTTGCGCGTGGCCCGCGCCAGAGGAACGTTGCCGCCCACGGTGGTCAAGCCTAGAATCTTAACCTCAGACGCCGCCAGGGCCATCAGAATGGCGATGGCGTCGTCAACCCCGGGGTCGGTGTCAATGATAAGTTGGATCTGCTGGGTCATAGGTCTCGAGCATACACCTGGTGGGGCCTTTAGAAGGGAAGAGGGTCTTTATAAAGGTACGCGGAAAAGGTACACGGAATTGGTGAACGCAGTCAGAGACTCCAAACCGGTGTGCAAGAACCGGTATCCGGTGGCTTTGTGGAGCTTTCCGGTGCTCATCAAGATGGGCCAGCGGACCTGGTCCAGAGTATCGCTTGAAGCTTCCCGATGCAGGCGTAATCCCCGGCAGATTTGGACCAGCGGATAAGCCAGGAAAGGTGGCAGACTGATTAACCTGCTCTTGATTATCTTGGCCATCTCCTGGTAGTGGACGACCCCGTCCCCGGCAACATTGAAGGTCCCTGGAATCTCTTGTTGGATAATAATCGACATGACCCTGGTGAGGTCGTCGTCGTAGACAAATTGCAAGGGCGGGTCGTAAGGAGTTACACCAAGCATCCAAGGATGAAAGAAGGTCTGGGTCGTAAGATTGTCGGCCCCGTTACCCAACACGATGCATGACCTGAGCACAGTTATCTTGATGTCATTTTGCGCCCGGGCGAACTCCTCCAAAGCCAGCTCGCAGTGGTACTTGTCGTGTGCGTAAGGAAAATCGTGGGACGGCCTCATTTCAGCGTCGTCCGGGATGGGGACGGGGTTGTCGCTGTGGGCGCCGTATACCAGATGAGAACTGAGGTAGATCAGGTGGGTGACGCGTGAACTGACGCATGAGGCCATCACGGATCGTAACGTCTGCAGGTTCTCTTCGTGAATCTCAGCCACCTCACGGCGGTTGGCTCCCCGGCGTGCATTGAAAGCGAGATGGACCAGAGTTGTTGCGCTCTGGTCGTTCAGTTCGTCTTCGATGGGCTCAGATACGCTCTTGCGGTAGACGGCAATGTTGTGGACCGGGAGGGGTAGGGGAGCCACGTCAAAAGCGACCAACTTCCGGATGCTGGGCTCCTGTTCCAGCCGTTCCAGAAGTTTGGTGCCGATGTAACCTGAGGCCCCGGTTACAGCCACTACTCTACCCTGTTGCGCCATCCTATCCTGCCGTCCAAGCGGTCGCCGTGTAGAAGAAAGGTTTAGACAAAATGTCTTGGGTAAAGGTTACCGGAGGGGGGAGAAGAGGGGCAACATGCTGCCAAGCCAGGTCTTGGCCGTTATGCCGATCTTTTCAGCCTTGCTCAAGGAAATTCGAGACTCCAAAACGGCGTATTCCGACGATTCGATCCGGTCCAAGACCTTGGAGTAAAGCGCTCCCAAAACAGCAGGGCAAGCCCGTGACCGCCGCGAGAGATAGGGCAGCAGCTTGAAGCCACGGTCGAAATATTCCCTGGCGCGTTTCGACTGGAAGTTCATGAGGTCAAGGAATGCCTGGTTGCGGACGCTGTTTTTCAGGTCTTCTTCGGAATACCCGAACCGAGCCATCTCATCCTGGGGCAGATATACCCGGCCCATATCGAAGTCTTCACGCACATCGCGAATGATGTTCGTCAATTGCATCGCCAAGCCCAGGTCCACCGCATATTCTTTGGCGTCGTCATCCTCGTAGCCGAAAATCTGAAGGCAGATCAGGCCCACAACCGACGCAACCCGATAGCAGTATTCCCGGAGTTCCTCAAAGCTCTGGAAACGGTCTTTGACCAGGTCGCTTTCGACTCCCAGAATCACTTCTTGGAAGTATTCTTGGGGAATCTCATAATTACGTGCCACATCCGCCAGCGCTACATAGACCGGACTGGAGGCGCCGCCGGAATAGGTGCTGTTCAGGCTGGTTTGAAGCTCGGACAGGGCGGTTAATTTAGCCTCGGTGGAAGTTCCCTCGTCCACAGAATCATCGCAATGGCGGCAGAACGCGTAGGCGGCATAGATGGCACGGCGCTTAGCGACAGGTAGGGTCAGAAAGGCGTAGTAGAAGTTCTTTGCTTCCCGCTTGGTGATGGCCCGGCAAGCCTCATACGCCGAGTTCAAATCTATCGCGGGGTTGGTGGTGGGAGGGTACATACGACCTGCCAGATTATAGCGGGTGATCAGGAGGCCAATGAGTCAGATAATTATATTACAGAGCAGGGCCGGTCAACGCTTGTTTCCGGCCGATGGGACTTGGCCCAGACCGCAAATTCTGAGTCTTGGCCGTGGTGTTCTCGAGATTATTCGCCGACTACCTGGACCATTACTTCCCGGGGGCGGGGGCGGTCCAACTCGATGAAGAATATGCTTTGATAGGTCCCAAACTGCATCTCGCCTCCGATCACCGGCACTGTCTCACTGGTGCCCAGCAGCAGATGCTGGAGATGGGCGTGGCCGTTGGGTGATTCGTCGTCGTTCATATTCACGGTGCGAATCTCAAAATTGTTGTGCTGGTAACTATGGTGGCGGGGGAATATTTTCTCTAGGAAGCCCGCCATGTCTTCCAGAAGCAACGGCTCATTTTCGTTGATCTTGACCGCCGCTGTAGTGTGCTTGGAGTACACAACGGCGAACCCGTCGGCGATCTGAGATTCAGCGACACACTGGGCCACCCAGTCTGTGATGTCGATAAACTCAGGCGCACATTTGGTGTTCATCCGCTTGCAAAAGGACCTGGTTTTCATCTTGGAGACCCCTCTAAATTGTTAGCCCAAATTTTTCTTTGCGCTAGTTCTCGGTCCGTTAAGATTCCGTCCCTGTCCCATTGTTACAACCGGCCAGAAACGGCCTGGGAATACCTTCCCAGGGCCAGCAATGGCCAATAGTTGCGGTACAGGTGGTAGTTAATCATAAATCCGGCTGGCATATCCAAGCCTTGATAACTAGTTTTTCCGATATCTGGCATGACCTTAAGGCGTTCGCCTACTCCATAACCGGGAAACCCGGTGCCGGTGAAGTACGGCTCGTCCCATGTGCCGTCCTCCAACTGTGTCTCGGCCAGGTACACGAGGCCCCGTTGGGCCGCTTCGCTTTCGTGCTCACTGGCGGCCACCAAGCCAAGCAACGCCCACGCGGTCTGAGACGCCGTGCTTGGACCAACTCCGCGTAGGTTTGGGTCCACGTAAGAGCCGCAGCTCTCGCCCCAGCCGCCGTCTTGGTTCTGATGGGCGACGGTCCAGTCAACGGCGAGGCGGATATATGGCTGTGACATGTCCTCGCCGATAGCTTCCAGCGCAGGCAGGACAGCGCCGATGCCGTAGACGTAATTTACGCCCCAACGTCCGAACCAGGAACCGTCCTCTTCCTGCTCGCTGATCACATAGGCAAAGCCCCGATCTACTGCCCGGTCTTCCCTGGTGTAACCCAACCGCCCGTACATCTCCAGAAGATGGGCCGTGACGTCCACACTTGGCGGGTCCAGCGTCTCCCCGAAATCCGAGAATGGAATCTTGGTCAGGTATTTCTTGTTGTTGTCTTTGTCGAATGCTGCCCAGCCGCCGTTCTTGGACTGCATGCCGGCCATCCATTCAACTCCCCTCTGAATGGAATCGGCCCGCCGGAGTTCCTCAGCTTCGGGCAGCCGGACCTGGTCTAGGGCCATCACCACGATGGAAGCATCATCGATGTCCGGGTAGATCAAGTTGTCGAACTCGAAGGACCATCCACCGGGGCGGGTGTTTTTGGCTCGGACTTGCCAATCGCCGGCGGCATAGATTTGTTTGTCCATGAGCCACCGCGCGGACGATTGGACCATGGAGTCTTCGGGGTCGATTCCCGATTGCAACAGGGCCAATTGGGCGATGCAGGTGTCCCAGACCGGGGAGATACATGCCTGAACGTTGCATTTGTCTTCCTCTTCCAAAGCGAACCCTTCAAAGCCTTGAAAGCCTTTTTTGACGGCTTCGTGATCCGGCCCGTAGCCCAAGGTGTGAAGTGCGATCAGGGAATACACCCAGGGAGGTTGAATCCCAGCCCAAGACCCATCAGCTTCTTGGTGGTCCAAGACCCACTGGATAATCTTGCGTTCCGCGCGCACCCGGAATGGGTGCGCGGGCAGCCGTTGGTAAAGGCCAACCAGCTTATCCGCCCAATAGAGGGCTTTGGACCAGCCAAACCCGTTTGTGGGCTTGGGCAGGCGGTAGTCGGTGCCTTCTCGGCCGCCGGGATAGAGCTCGTCGATGTCGGCCGACTCAGGCACCGCGCAATATGGCTGACGGGTCAAGATGATTAGCATTGGCACCACGGTGGCGCGGGCCCAACTGGCGAATTCATAGATGTTGAACGGAGCCCATGAAGGCAGGAATATCATTTCCGGCGGCATGTTGGGCGTACCCTTCCAGTCCCATTGGCCGAACAGCGCCAGCCAGATCTTGGTGAACACCCGCACGTTGGGAATTCCGCCCTTGGACAAGATGAATTCACGGGCTTTCCGCAGTGGCTCGGTGTCCAGCGAATGCCCGGCCAATTTGAGGGCGAAGTAACATTCGACCGAGGTGCTGACATCGCCGGGAGCCTCGTAATACTGGCTCCAAGAGCCGTCGTTTCGTTGTTTGCTTAGGATGTAATTGCAGACCTTGCGCCACCGTTCCTGGTCATGACGTCCGGTGAAGTGGCACAGCATCAGGTATTCGGCTTCCATGGTGGGGTTGGATTCCAGTTCACCCCACCAGTACCCTTCCGGATACTGCGTGCGGCGGAAATAGTCCTGGGACCGCCGGATCGCTTCGTCCGCTGCCTGATTCACATCAGCATGTTTCAATTGGGCCATCATTGTTACGTCGCCTGACTCCGGTTCTTTCCGTCCACATAGCCGTGCTCGGCGAACCAATCGACTGCCTGCTTCAAGGCATCCTCAATAGGCCGTTGTGGCTGCCCTAATTCACCGACCGCTTTTTCACAACTGACATAGGCCGGAACCCGGGACGCCAATACTCCCTCCACAGGAATGGCCGGCTCTCGGC
>VFHG01000196.1 GCA_009392075.1 SAR202 cluster bacterium | reverse complement strand
CCAGTGCGTGACCATGGACGCCATGCTCGAGGCCATTGAGTCTATGCAGCGCCAGTACGGCGACGGCCAAGCCCACAACATGACCCGCCGTAAGATCATTGCCGACAGCGGAATGTTGTCGGTCATGGGCGGCGGTCTTTTCCATCAGGGCCTGCTGGGGGTCAAGACATACACAGTGGTCAAGGGAGCTTATTCCTTCCAGGTCAGCCTCTATGACGCCAACACGGGCGAACTCCTTCTTTACGCCCAGGCCAATCGCCTGGGCCAACTGCGCACCGGAGCTACCACCGGCGTGGCGGTGAAGCACTTGGCCAACCCAGGAGATGCCACGGTCGGCATCATCGGCACCGGCGGACAGGCCCCTACCCAGTTAGAGGCGTTGTCCAAAGTCCGGGGTATCAAGAAGATCAAGGCATACAGCCGCACCCAGGAACGCCGGGAAGAGTTCGCCCGCCGGATGACCGACACCATGGGGGTTGAGGTCTCCGCGGTGGACAGCAACGAGGACGCGGTCCGTGATTGCGACATAGTTCTTTGCATCGCCGCCACCATGGATCCGGTGGTCGAAGGGGCTTGGCTCAAAGATGGCAGCACATTGATCGGCGCGGGGCCAACCACCTGGCGGGCCAGGGAGGTAGATGAGGCGGTGATCACCCGGGCAGGAAAGCTGATCGTGGACTCTACGGAACAGGCAGCGATCGAGGCCGGTGACCTTTGTAGCGCCGTGGACAAAGGAATCATCCAATGGAGCAAGGTACACGAACTCAGGCACGTGGTCTCCGGCACCATAACCGGCCGGGACAGCAAAGACCATGTAGTGTACGCCAAGATCATGGGGACCGGAGTAGCAGACGTCGCCGCCGCAAAGCTAGCCTACGATTCGGCCAAAGCAGCCGGCCTAGGCACGGAGATGGACTGGTAGAGGTTAGCGGCCTTCCAGATATTCTGCGATGGTGGCGATCTCGTATGCGACCGGCTCTACTGACAGACTCTCAGCCGCGGCCCTGGCGGTATCCATTGAAGTGAAGCAGGGGATGTGCTTCTCCACCGCCGCCCGGCGGATGAAGAACCCGTCACGCATGACCTCCGGTGAGCCGGAGATTGTGTTTACGACCGCGCTAACGCTGCCGTCTTCAATCACGTCGACCACGTTGGGGTGGCCCTCACGGAGCTTCTTGGTGGTCATGTTCACCGGCAGGCCCATGGCCGATATCATGGCTGCCGTTCCCTCAGTGGCGTAGAGCAGGCAACCCGCCTTGTTCAGGTTTCGCACCAGCGACACGGCTTCCGCCTTGTGTTGGTCGGCGATACTTAGAAGTATCCCGGTCCCGGGTTTCAGGTCCAGGTTGGCCGCCATGAGCGCCTTGGTAAGGGCCATCTGGAAGTTCCGGTCAACGCCCATGACCTCACCGGTGGATTTCATCTCTGGGCCCAGGTGCCAGTCCACTCCCACCAGCTTAGCCATCGAAAACACCGGCGCCTTGACACCCACCAGGTCTTGAATCGGCCAAAGGCCTCCGGGGTAGCCCAGTCCTTTCAGTGTGTCTCCCAGCATCACCCGGGTAGCGATCTTGGCCACCGGCACCCCCGTCAGCTTGGATATGAAGGGGATGGTTCGGCTACCTCTGGGGTTGACCTCTATTATGTAAATGGTTGTGGGTTCGCCGTCGTCTTGGGGCGTATTTGGGCTGCGATAGGCGGCGCCGCCATGGATAACGAACTGGACATTCATCAGGCCTTTAACTCCCAGTTCCAAACCGATCCGGGTCGTGTAGTCCACGATGGTGTCCGCTTCCCTGGGGCTAAGGTTCAGACTTGGGTAGATAGCCATTGAATCGCCGCTGTGGACGCCCGCTCGTTCCACGTGCTCCATGATTCCGGGAATCAACACCTGCTCCCCATCGCAGATGGCGTCAACCTCACATTCCTTGCCCTCGAGGTACCGGTCGATCAGCACCGGCTTGTCCGGAGACATCTCCACCGCCGCTGTCAGGTAATAAATCAACTCGGTGGCATTTTGGACGATCTCCATCGCCCGCCCGCCAAGCACATAGCTAGGCCGGACCACGGCGGGATACCCAATGTTCTGAGCCACCTGCAACGCCTCTTCCACTGATGTCACCGCTGCTCCGGGAGGCTGCGGGATACCCAATCTGGAGAGGAAATCTTCAAACTTATGCCGGTCGGAAGCTATGTCGATGACCTCGGCGCTGGAGCCAAGGATCGGCATTCCGGCCCTGGCTAGGGACTGGGAGAGATTGATGGCCGTTTGGCCACCGAACTGGACCACCGAAGGGGGCGCTTCATTGTCGATCTCTTCGTTCTCCAGAATGTCCCGCACAGATTCCTCGTCCAAAGGCTCGAAGTAAAGGCGGTCGCTGGTGTCGAAGTCAGTGGACACCGTCTCTGGGTTGGAGTTGATCATGATACTGCGCACACCGGCCTCGGAAAGAGCCGTGGCGGCGTGGACACTGCAGTAATCGAACTCGATGCCCTGGCCGATGCGAATGGGCCCGCTGCCAATGACCACCGCCTTCTTGCCTTCCAGGGGCGCAGCTTCATTCTCCTGGTCATAGGTGCTGTAGTAATAAGGGGTGACGGCCTCGAATTCAGCGGCACAGGTGTCGACGGTCTTGTAGACCGGCCTAAGGCCCCATTCATGGCGTTGATTACGCACTTGTTCCGGTAGCATGTCTGAGAGGGTGCCTACCTGGCTATCTGAAAAGCCGATCCGCTTGGCCGAACGGAGCAGGCTTGGCGTGAGTTCCTCGCCCAACAAACGGCGCTCCATCTTGACGATGCGCTCCAGGGCGTTTATGAACCAGGGCTCGATGTAGGTATGGGCGACAAGTTCTTCGACTGACGCTCCTTGCCGCAGGGCCGACATCAATGCCCATAGCCGTTCGTCATTCGGACCCAAAGGCAGATCGTCCAGGGATAAATTCCCCACCGTGCGCCAGGACGGGTCCTCCCAGAGTAATGTCCGGCCGTCAGAGTGGTGTCGA
>VFHG01000195.1 GCA_009392075.1 SAR202 cluster bacterium | reverse complement strand
TCCTAGCCCCTCCGATCGCGCACCGTATTCGGCCTTGCTCACCCCAAGGCCGGATTTTTATTTTCAACCCGAACCGGCGAACTGGGCCCGCCTTACCGCAATTCAGCTTGAATTAGCCCGCTCTTTGGGCGTATCATTGGTTGGCAGCCAGGTGAAGAACCGTTTAACGATTCAATGATTTGGCTACCTAAATTTCCTTCCCGCAATCAACCTTAAAGAACGGCGCGTTGATTTTCGACGGCCGCAACGTGATTTTCTTTTGCGGTAGGTGGAACAGGCGCAAGCGAAACGATGCAGATCCTCGTCCGAATAACTAAGATTGCGTGGCAATTTCGCGCCAGCTTAATCTTTGCTTACCTTAGCTTCCTCGCCGCGGTCGGCGTGTCCCTCCTCATACCCCAACTGTTCGGCGAAGCCATTGATCTACTAGTTGAAGTAGATAAAGGCACCGTAGTCGGGAAAGTGATTGAAACCGACACCCTTCTTTATTTGGCCCTGGCCATCCTGGGCGCCAGTATCTTGCGCGGCTTCTTAGATTTTGCCCGCACCTACTGCACTGACTCACTGTCCCAAAAGGTGTCCTACGACATCCGGAACCGCTTCTACGACAAACTACAACACCTGAGCTTCGCCTACCATGACAAGGAACATACCGGCGACTTGATGTCCAAGGCCACGGCCGACGTTGAGGCGATCCGCCGGTTCGTAAACATGGGCCTGGTCCGGGCGTTGGAAGTGGTGGTCCGAACCATCGCCCTCGTCGCAATACTGAGCTTGATGAACTGGGAGCTCACCCTCATCAGTCTGGTCTTCGTGCCATTCATCGTCATTCGTTCTTCAATGGTGATGGGCCGGCTCCGCGCGATGTGGACCAGGGTCCAACAACGGATGGGTGAAGCAGTCACCATCCTCCAAGAGAACCTGGTTGGTATCCACGTGGTGAAGGCCTTCGCGTCCGAAGAATTCGAAAAGGAAAAATTCGCCAGGAAAGCCCAAGAACTCCGGGAAGAGTACTACCAGTCCGAGCGGTTACAGGGCACCAATAGCGCCTGGATGACCTTCTTTTTCACGGCGGGACTGGGCCTGATCATCTGGTACGGAGGCTGGGAGGTTATCCGGGGCGACCTGACCGCCGGCGGGTTGACTAAATTCATCCTTTACCTGAACCAGTTGACGTTCCCGATTCGAATGTCGTCCTTCATCATCAACTCCTTCTCCAGGGCCATATCCTCAGGGACACGCCTGTTCGACGTACTGGACGCCGAGTCTCCGGTAGTTGAAAAACCAAACGCCCAGGTCCTGGAACGGGCGCAGGGACTAGTGGAGTTCGAGCACATTTCCTTTGCCTATGAGGGGCGGTTGCCGGCGCTGCAACACGTAAGCATCTCGGCCAAGCCCAACCAGATTACCGCCATCTTGGGCGCTCCCGGCAGCGGCAAGAGCACCATCGTTAACTTGCTCCCCCGGTTCTACGACGTTTCAGAAGGCCGAATCACCATCGACGGCGTGGATGTCCGGGATTTCACTCTAGACTCGCTGCGCCACAGCGTCGGTATCGTGCAGCAGGACGTTTTTCTGTTTAGCGCTACCATCCATGACAACATCGCCTATGGGGTCAAAGACGCCACCCGTGAAGATGTGATTCACGCCGCCAAGGTTGCCCAGCTTCACGGCCATATCGATTCTCTGGAAGACGGTTACGACACCTGGGTCGGAGAGCGCGGGTCTACCCTTTCCGGTGGCCAGCGCCAACGGCTGTCAATCGCCCGCAGCATCCTGATTGACCCTCCGGTATTGATCCTGGATGACTCCACATCCAGCGTTGACGTGCAGACCGAACGGATGATCCACCAGGCTATGGTCAACGTGATGAAAGACCGGACCACGTTCGTCATCGCCCACCGCCTCAGCACAGTTCGAGAAGCGGATTTGATCATAGTATTGAAAGATGGGCAGATAGCAGAGCAGGGGACCCACGAAGAACTCCTGGCGGCCAATGGCATCTACCAAGACATCTACGACCTTCAATTACAGCCTCAGGAAGAGCTGTTGTTGGACGCCTCATTAACCACGGATAACGGGGCCGGTACCCTTGGGGTTTCGCGCTTAGCTGCAGAGACTGGAGACGGCGACTGATGAGAGCAGCAGGACCAGGAGGCGGAGTCGGCGGCATGATGGGTGGGATGCGGGGCATGGGCGCTCACGGAATGAACGTCGCCAACATGGACAACCTGACCGACGACAGTATCGTCGGCTCGGCATACGACCACAAAGTTGTGGTGCGGTTGATGACCTACATCTGGCCCTACAAGAGGGACGCCCTCATCGCCATCGCGGCCGTGTTGATGTACACCCTCGGCAACGTAACCATTCCGCTGCTGATGCTGATCGGCATCAAGTGGGCCGTCAACGCCGGTAACGTCAACAATCTGCACATCGTCGGTGTCCTTTTCGCCGGGGCCACTGTGGTCCATTTCGGGGCGAATCTAGTCCAGTTTGTGTATATCCCCAAGGTGGGACAGGGTATTCTCTTTTCCCTGCGTACCGGTATGTTCAACCACCTGCAGGAGCTAGCGCCCGCCTTCTTTCACCGTACTCCGGTTGGCCGCATTATGTCGCGGAGCCAGAGCGATGTCCTTCAGCTACAAGAGACTTTCGAGCTAATCGTCCAGAGCCTTTCTGACATACTCAGCCTGGTTGGCATCATCATCATAATGATGGTGGTCGACTGGCGATTGGCCCTGATCAGCATGAGCATCCTGCCGGTCCTTTTCTTCATACTGGGCTATTGGCAGAAGTTTGCCCGGCATTCATTCATGCGCATCCGCCGCGCAATCGCCATGATCAACGGCGAGTACAACCAGAACATCACCGGTGTCCGTGTAGTCGAGAGCTTCAACCGGCAGGAAGCCAATATGAAGCACTTCGACGACCTGAACAGCGAGCACCTGAACGCCAACCTGGAAGCCAGCCGGTATTCCGGCGCACTCCAGCCCTTCGTGGAATCATTGATGGGCATCGGAATGGGCTTTGGCGTGGTCTTGGTCGGCGGCATCATGGTCAAAGGCGGGAACCTTGACTGGGCGGTCCTGGTGGCATTTGCACTCTGGATCCAGCGTTTCTTCGAGCCGGTCCGCCACCTGACCATGCAATACAGCCAACTGCAACGGGCCATGGCCGCTGGCGTACGTATCTTCGAGGTTTTGGACCTGAAGCCTGAGGTGGTGGACAAACCCGACGCCATCACCCTTCCCGAGATAAAGGGCGAAATCAAGTTTGAAGACGTGAGCTTCCAATACGTCGAGAATGTCGACGTATTGAAGGAAGTAAACCTACACATCAAGCCCGGTGAGAACGTGGCTTTGGTCGGCTCCACCGGGGCTGGCAAGAGCACCTTAGTCACCCTGATTCACCGGTTCGCCGACGTGACCCACGGCCGAATCACCGTAGACGGCCACGACATCCGCGATGTTACCCGGCATTCGTTGGTCAGCCAGATGAGCATGGTGCTTCAGGAGCCCTACCTGTTCTCGGGTACCGTAGCCGACAACATTCGCTATAACAATGAGAACGTCACCAAAGATGACGTGGTGGCCGCCGCCAAGACCGTGGGCGCTCATGGGTTCATCCTGTCCCTGGACGACGGCTACGACACAGTCCTGGCCGAACGCGGCGTCAACTTAAGCGTAGGCCAGCGGCAGTTGCTAAGCTTCGCCCGTGCTGTGGTCGGCAACCCTCGGGTCATCATCCTGGACGAGGCGACGGCCAACATCGACACCCATACTGAGGTGTTGATTCAACAGGCTTTGCAGAAGGTTTTGGCTGGCCGGACGTCCATAGTCATCGCTCACCGGCTTTCAACTGTGAGGAACGCCGATAACATTGTGGTGTTGGACCAGGGCAGGTTGGTGGAGATGGGCAACCATGAAGAACTGCTGGCCCGGAAAGGTGGCGTGTACGCCCGCCTTTACGCGGTCAACTACGGTCTACCCATCGACGACGATGAAGAATCGGTACAAGGCGGCCCCTCTTTGGCGCCGGCCCCAGCCGACGACTGACCGGGAACCCAAAACAGAATTAAAAAAGGCCCGCTATCAAGCGGGTCTTTTTGTTGCCGTCATTGTTAGGCCAGTTTTTTGCTCTACCCTTCGCCTTCTTCAGCTGGAGGCACTCCTTCGGCGAGGTATCGCTCCATGGCTGTCTTGAAGATGTTGTAGGGCTGGGCGCCAGTGAAGATCAGGTTGCCCACCAAGAAGGTTGGGATTCCGCTGATCCCGTACTTCAGCGCTTCCTGGTACTGGGCCATGACCGTCTCAGCGTAAGTCTTTTCTTCCAGGCTTTTCACCATTTCGTCGGCATCCAGGCCAACCTCGTGGGCCACCTTGTGGAGGACTTCAAGCTCGCCCAGGTCCTGCCGGTCTTCCCAGAAAGCCTTATAGGCGGCATGGTGGAAATCAAGGAACTTGCCGTGCTGCTGGGCGTACTCCGTGGCCTCTAGGGCGTATAGCGTGTTGGGAGTCCGGCCCGGCGGCTTCATAATCAGTCCTGAGTCTTTGGCCTGGCCGCGCAGGGGCTCGGACAATTCATCGGCGGTTTCACCAGGGCGTGGTGGCCGCTCTGCGCCCTCTTTGGGGGTGTCGGGCCGCAGCAGATATGCCCGGCCTTCAACAGCGATCTCGTACTCGTTGGCCAACTTGTCGACCCGCTCCAGGCCGACGTAGCACCAGGGTCAAATATAGTCGTACCAAACGGCAATATGGACCGGTTCGTTGTCCTGCCTGTGGGTGTGGGTTGCTTGGGCCATCTGGACCCTCCTGCTGGGCGAGATCGTTTGAATACCCTGACAGGGTATCACCAACTATGGACCACGGGCCAGGGACGCCAACCATAAGTTGACGGTTAAGTCTGGTTCAAGCTTTCGATGAGTTTGCCCAACTCTGAGAGGCTCGAAATGGTGGGACAATCTCCAGATTCTGGGCCGTATCCGCTCCGGTTGAGCAAGACTCCGTGCATGCCAACGCCCTGTGCTCCGATAACATCTGAACGGAGTTGGTCACCCACGTGAACGACTTCCCCGGGGGCCACGTTTACCCGCTCCAGGGCAGCCATGAAGATCGGTGGGTGAGGTTTTTCCATTCCTACCTCTTCCGAACCCACTGCGAAATCCAGGTAGGGCGCCAGTCCAACCTGTTCGCAAAGTTCGTCCAGGTTGCGGCGCAGGTTGGTGATGATGCCGACCTTGTATCCCGCTTCTCTAAGTTGCTTTAAAGCAGGCACAGTGTCATTGAAAGGGACAAAGTCTTTCGGTACTGCCATGGCCATCTTCCAGACCCTTTGGGCCAGGTCTATGGTGACCGGGATTCCGGCTGTTTTTAGGATCAATTGCTCGTATCGTCCAAAGAATTCCAGCCGGTCTTCTTCGGAGCGTTTGGAGAGGGGGCGCTCTTCGTTCTCACGGTTGAAAAGCACGTCGGCGACGGCGTATCCGTGGGTGATGGCGTCCTCCTCAACGGTCAACCCCAATTCATGGCAGGCGGCCTGTTGTATCTCTTCCAGTGGGGGCCAGAACCGGACCAGGGTGTTGTAGAAGTCGAACGAGACCGCTTTGATCATTAGTACGCCATTCGCTTTCGAGTTTCAAAACAGGAGGCTAGACCCAAATCCGCGCCATTCTAGCATAAGCCGAGCCTGTTGGAAATCGATTCTGACCGTGGGGACTAAATACTCTGGACTGCGCTCTATTTAACTCTCATGGGCGATCTACAAATTGTTCAGGCATAAAATTCTTCCCGATACCTTGCGCGTGGTAAGCCCAGTGAGTATGCTGAGGTAACTGTCCGGACGGAGTGACTTGATGAAAGTGGCCATCGGCGCGGACCACGCAGGGTTCGAATTGAAAGGGGAGATTGTCAGATGGCTGAAGTCGGAAGGACACCAGGTCAATGACACCGGCGCCCACAATTATGACCCCGACGACGATTACCCCGACTTCGCCTCAGCCGTGGCAAACTCCCTGTGCTCAGGGGATTCGGAGAGAGGCATCGTCATCTGCGGCAGCGGAGTCGGCGCCAGCATCACGGCCAATAAGGTGAAGGGCATCAGGGCCTGCCTCTGTCACGACACCTACTCAGCCCGTCAGGGCGTGGAACACGACAACATGAACGTGGTCTGCATCGGTGGCCAAATCATCGGCATCGAGCTGGCCAAGGTTGTGCTAGAAGCCTTTTTGGACGCCAACTTCATCCCCGAGCCTCGTTTCCAGCGGCGCTTGGATAAGCTGATGAAGGTGGAAGAGACCGGGCTGCCCTAACGAATCGTCACTGCTCGTCTGGCTCGGCCAACCGGATCAACAGCGCCAGCGTCTGACCAACTTCAGCAGGCGATTCCAACTGATGTAGCGCCTTAGTGTTCTGCCGGGGTGGGCCGACATAGACGGCCAGACCGCCGGCATTTTGGACCGCAACAAACCCGTCTTCATCAGTCTCGTCGTCTCCGAAGAACATGGGTAACGGGTTATCGCCGCAGTCCTCCAAAATCTTATCGATGGCATTACCCTTCCCCCAGTCCAGGTTGGGCCGCACCTCCACCACTTTTTTGCCCCTGGTGATTTTCATCTTTCCCGCAGCCACGTACGGCGCGGCGGTGGCCACGACCGTTTCGTTCACCTGGGTGGCATAACTTTCGGGAGAGGCCCGGAAATGGACGGTAAGAGTCAACCGTTTGTTGTCCACCAAAATACCGGGTACTCCGGCCAGCTCCTGCTCCAGCAACCGGGAAACCCCAGCCAGGTCCGACTCGAAATCTGGGGCTTCCGGGTGCACGAAATGCATACTCCCGCCACTGATCTCCAATCCGTGATTGCCCGCGTAGACGAGACCTGGGATGCCGACCATGGCCACCAGGTCATTAAGACCCCGGCCACTGACCACGCCAACTACGAACCGGTCCATCTCGTTCAAGGCCGCCAACGAATGGCGTGTTTTTTCGGGCAGGGTTGCGATCTCAGGTCGGGCGGCGATGGGAGTGAGGGTACCGTCGTAATCGAACAGCAATAGCGCCCTAGGAGAGCGTGCCAATCGGTCGCGCACAAATGGCCAGACATTTAGCAGATGGGGCATCGTATCTGGGACTAGAAGCTGCGGATGGGGCGGCGCGAGCGGCGGGTGCCCTGCATCAGATCAACGAAAAGCCGGGCGGCCCAATTGTAGATGTTGTTCTCTTCGACCACGCTGCGCATGCGCACCATCCGCTCGTGGCGCATCTCGTAGGGCATCTCTACAGCCTCGCAGATGGCATCGGCGAAATCACCGGTGGCATAAGGGTTCACGATCACGGCATCGGTCAACTCGCTGGCGGCCCCAGTAAACGGGCTTAGGATCAGCACGCCGTCCTCATCAAACCGGCTGGCCACGTATTCCTTGGCCACCAGGTTCATTCCATCGTGGAGTGAGCTGACCACACAGAAATTGGCCATCCGCCTGAAAGCAGCCAACGTGACTGCTGGGAGATCATCGGGCAGGTACATAATGGGCGCCCAATCGCCCGTCCCGAAGCGGCTGTTAACTTTTTCCAGCTCTTCGTCTACCTGCTCCGCAAGTAGTTGGTAGGCGCCGATATCGGTGCGGCTCATAACCCCGGCTTGAATGAAAACAACTTTTCCGATGTATTGGGGATATTTTTCCAAGAAGCGGCCGAAGGCCCGTATCCGGTGGGGGATTCCCTTGGTGTAGTCAATACGGTCGATACCGAGACCGATAATCTTACCTTCCAGTCCCATCTTTTCGATCAAACTTTCAGCTTCAGCAGCTACTTCAAGGCTTTGAGACTCCAGAGATATCCTTTCGAAGTCGACACTGATGGGGAATTGCCGAACTAGCGTTGGCTCTTCTTTGTGATAGACCAAGTTATACTCGTCGTGGACCTGGGAGCCCAACACCCGGGCAGCGGCCTCCATGAAGTTGTCGCAGTGATCCCCGATGTGGAAACCAAGGAGGTCGTTGCCCAGCAGGCCGTCTAACAATTCATCGCCCCAAGGGCAGATGCGGAAAATCTCGTAAGTGGGCCAGGGGATGTGCCAGAACTGGCCGGTGATGATGTCCGGGTCGGCCTCCCGCAATAACCGAGGCAACAGGGCTAGATGATAGTCCTGAGTGAAAACCGCGGCTGGGCGTCCGTCGATCTCATCAAGCACCTGAGTGGCGAATTCGCGATTCACCTCTTGGTACATCTCCCAGTCGGATGTCTTGAAGGTGGGCTCTATGAACGCGTTATGGCACAGTGGCCATAGGCCTTCGTTGGAGAAACCGTAGTAGTATCCCTGCTGTTGATGGTCGGAGAGCCAGACCAGCTTGAGGGTATAGGAGGGATCGTCAGGGGGGACTTGGATGCGGTTCTTCTCATCCACCGCCAGCCAATCACCTCGGCCGCCGCCAAAGGCAACCCAGGTGCCGCCGCACTCCTGCATGAGAGGGTCTATAGCGGTCGTTACACCGCCGGCCGGGGAGGCGTAGCTAAGCTCTCCGCCGATCAAGTCGTGGACGTACGGTTGGCGGTTGGAGACAACGATCAACTTGTAGTCCCCGATCTCCCGGTGGACCAGGAGTTGAAGTTTTTCCCGTGTCCAAGTGGGTTCACCCATCACCATACCCCCTATGGCCCTTTGGATGTCGCGGGCCGGTGTCGCGGTTTCTGGGTTCTATTCAAGGGTTAAACTGAGGCCCGAGATGCGTCTTCGTTACAATAAAGCCCGGTTGAGGCACGCCTGCTCTGGGTTGAATTCTTCCACAACAGGCGTAAAAGGTCAACCGGAAACCGGTATCCCAACCAAATTGACAGGGAGCGTGACGGTGGGTACCATACGCGCCTGACACGCCTATTATGTAGGGCTGCAAGCCGGTTCCGCAACGCGATTTAGGAGAAGGGCTCCATGTTCGTACGCCGCGACCTGACCGATACCGTCCCCACCCCTTCCGGAAACATGCGCTTCGTTAAGAAGGGAAGCGGTTATCCAGTTGTCTTGCTCCACCCTTTGGGCACGTCCGTTTGGAGCTGGGAAGGCGTTATAGACTCCCTGGCCCAGAGCTATACCTGCTACGCGTTCGACATGCTGGGGCACGGCGATTCGGACAAGCCGACCCGGCACTTCAATATTCCGGATTACGCCCAGGCCCTCGACCACGCCTGCCAGGTGCTGAACATTCACCGGGCGCACATCGTCGGAAACTCAGTCGGCGCGGTCTTGGCGATTGAAACGGCAGCTAGCTTCCCCGAGCGTGTGGACAAGCTGGCGCTGGTGGGATGCCCGGTCTGGAGTCCATTCACCGCTAAAGAGCGGTTGAAGGAGTCTGCCAGCGGCTTCGATTCGAAGGGTATGCCAAAGCCGCGGACTATGAAAAGCCTGAAAGAGGCTGGGATCTTCGCCAATCCAAGGCAAGAATGGCTGGAAGCAAACAACCAGAGCCGGGCCAAGGCGGGAACCTGGTACGGCAAGTTGATGGATGCTCTGGCGCACTACGACCTCATGTCCCGTTTGCCGCGAATAAAAGCCTCCGCCACCATGGTGATTTACGGAGAGATCGACCGGCTGCGGGAGGGCGAAGAGCTCCTGCACAACAACATCGTCAATGCCCAGAAGGTTGTCTTGCCCGGTCTGGGGCATTTCCCTCAGGTGGAAGACCCCGAAGCTTTCCTGGATGCGCTGCTACCTTTCCTCGACGCCTAGCCAACCTCAATCCAAACGCAACTACTGGAGACGCCTTGGCAACCACAAATAATCGGCTGCCCCTG